>JAYTVK010000123.1:0-2852 GCA_043744595.1 Candidatus Lloydbacteria bacterium | reverse complement strand
CACCCTTTTTCAATTCTTAAGGGTGGTCGATGTTTTTAAAAATGTTACGAATGGAGAGAATAGGTGGACCATCTGCGTTCTCCTTTTTTTGCCAAGATGCCTTCGGCAACCATGGACAAGAGTTCGCGCTGAATGGTCTTCTCGCTCACATCCGGAATACTCTTTGAAATATCTTTCACTGCGAGCTGAGGCTTTTGTTTGATGAGCGCAAGAATGATGGTGCGGCGATCACCCTTACCTACTTCACTTTCATTTCGGCGCACCAGGAGATCGGTGTTGCGCTCCGGTACCATCATTACTCGCGACTCGATTCGCTGCTGCGGAAGTCGTTCGGGATGGATCTCTATCTTTGATGCACCATTTATCTGGTCGAGCGGGGTCATCGGGTCTGCGTGGACCTTCACCGGGAGCGGATGCTTCTCGGCATGAGGGGTATTGCCTCCGAGTCTGACGGTTGGTCGCACTTCCTGCTTCATACTTGTGATGCGGGAAATATCTTTTCTGACCTCGGCTCTTGTGTGTGCTATTGCTTCAACACTTCGTTCTGTCTGTACCTGTCTTTTGTCTTCCGGGACAGCTGTATGGCGCGCCAGAACTTCTTCAGTAGCAGCTGCCTGCACGGTCGCAAGATCTTCGATCTGCGGGAAGGACGACTCGAAATCCGCAGGGACATCAAAGAATGAATCTGTGAAAATACTCTTGCTGCGATCGAATAGTTTCTCCCACTCCCCTTCGATGACGGACTTGAGGGTGATGTATTCTTTCTTAAGGACAGACGCATTCATCTCACTCACCATGCGAGAGGCTTGTGCGATATCGAGGAATGAAACGACCTTCTCTATTTTCCTGATCGCAGCACCAAGTACGGCGATGCGCTCGCCCATGGTGGTGTCTAGTGCGAGGGTGGTGTCCGAGAGCAGGTCTACTGATGCCTCACGCATCTTCCATTTCATGGGCTCTCTTTCGGGCATGATGTCTGTGACCATGTAGAGTGCAGTCGTGAGTTTTTCAGACTTTTTGACGATAAACAAAAGGCCACCGGAATTCTTTGACTTCCCATCTGTATTTGCTGTCATTGCCTTATGTTCGCTCTGTCCGTTAAAAGGACTATTGTTATGGCCAAAAGAATGTCTTTGAGACACGTTTTGTCCTTGTCCTTTTTGGCTATTTGCCTTTCCGAGTGAACTGAAGCTCTGGTTGTTGTCTTTGAAGTCATTCATATGGTGTCTTTTAATTGTCTATTAAACTAACATGAGTCTATACATGTGTCAAGGACGTTTTCTGTTCGTCATATCACGTCTTTGATCTGCGGAGGAGGAGCTTATTGATGTCTATGATACACCACTCGGCATAATATTTAAAGGTCACACGGTCGGCGCTTTCCAGTGAGCGCCGCCGTCACGCACCACACGGAGTACTTCCAATTTCATCTCCCTTTGGTCGTGAAATATAGGTCGCTCGACCAATTGCCCATTTCAGAAAATGGGACCAAGCCAATTGGTCTATGCGAGGAACTTTAAATATTAAGCCTCGCTCCCCTAGTCGATGCGGCGAGCATAAGACGGCAGTACCGAGTGTCGACCTTCGGTGTTGTGTAGATAACAAAATCCCGCGACCACCCTTAGATACAAATTTCTCAAGGGTGGTCGCGGGATTGCTGGGATACTATATATAGAGTAGGGCTGGCGTGATAATATATATGGATAAATATGGTCCCAATTAGAAGTAGCGGACGCGTATGATACTAAACGATATGAAATACACTCTATATATTAGAAGCACTAGCAAAGTAAGGAGCGAGACAGCTGTGTCCGCGTCCTACTTCTAACGGGATGGCAAAGAAACGAAAGAAGCGCGTAGTTACCAGCAAGGCAGCAAAGGCACGAGAACAACGAGAACTCGCGCTCCAGAGTAAGCCCGGGTTTTGGGGAAGGTTACGCGAAGAGACACGCAACTCGATAATCGGAGTTCTATTCATCATTACCGCGATCATCATGTCGCTTGCGGGATTCGGCAGCGCCGGATTCATCGGCAACAATCTCTATGCCGGAACACACTTTGTGTTCGGTGTCGGATACTGGATCCTGCCGATCCTCTCGCTACTACTTGGCATCACTTTCTTTCGTGCAAAGGACCGCAACTTCACCGGAGCGGCACTTATCGCCGGACCTTTCTTCGTACTCTCGGCACTCGGACTGCTATCACTTCCCCAACATGACGGCGGCAGTTCAGCAGAAGCACTCGGCGGGTGGATCGGATATTGGGTGATGTCCCCTACGGTGCTCGGACTCGGATTTGCAGGCGGGGCACTGACACTCTCTGCGGTATTCCTGATCGCGAACCTTATTCTCTTTGATCTTCCGCTTCATCTTGGATTCATGGGATCGTTCTTCAATCTCTTCAAGCGCGACCCGAAGGATGCGGATGATGAAGACGAGTATGAGGATGAAGATGTGGAGGAAGAGGAGGTCGTCGAAGAAACCGTTGAAGAGACGGAAGACGATGACGAGCCGGCAGTCGAGGAGCCTGAGGAAGTCGCGAAGGAGCCGGAACCTGAGGTGAAGGCACCGGTGTTCGCAAAGACAGTCTCAAGCGCTGCTCCAAAGAAGTCTTCTGAGGAGGCACCGTTCCGCTTCAATACTTCACTCCACGCTGCATATACCCCGCCACCGCTTTCACTCCTTGCAGGCGATCGCGGCAAACCGGGCTCGGGTGATATCAAGGCGAACGAAAATGTGATCCGCCGTACACTACAGAACTTCGGCATCCCTGTCGAGATGGACGAGGTCTCGGTCGGACCTTCTATCACTCGCTACGCACTCAAACCCGCAGAAGGTGTGCGCCTCAATAAG
>JAYTVK010000122.1:0-9568 GCA_043744595.1 Candidatus Lloydbacteria bacterium | reverse complement strand
TTGTCGATACGCTCTGGGGCACGGTACTCTCTGCATCAGTTGCGACCGTCAGTTTCTTTATCGCGAAATTCATTTCGTAACCTATGTCCGCACTTCCTTCAGGAATACTCACGCTCTCGGCGCTCTGTCTGTGGCTCTATATGACGGTGTTGTATGTCATCGCGCTCTACCGCCGCGACAATAGTATCGCAGACATCGGCTACGGTATCGGCTTCATTGTTGCACTTGTTCCGGCATATTTTTACCGTATCGAGGCAGAAATTGTCACTAGTGGACGGGTCTCGCTCTTGTCGATGCTGCCGCTTGTAATGGTGTGCATGTGGGGCGCGCGCCTTGCAATGCGCATTTATCTCAAAAATCACGGCAAGCCTGAAGATTTCCGATATGCTGCCTGGCGCGCAGAGTGGAAATGGTTCAAGCTGCGTTCATATCTGCAGATATTCATGCTCCAGGGCGCGATCATTTTCCTTATCGCGCTTCCGGCCATTGTACTTTCGGGCGAGAGTGTCTACTGGCCACCGTTACTTATCCTCGGCCTGCTTGTTTGGCTGAAGGGTTTTGGATACGAAGCAATAGGTGACTGGCAGCTCGATCGTTTCCTCAAAGAGCCGGAGAGCAAAGGAAAGCTGATGACCCGCGGCCTCTGGAAGTACACTCGTCATCCGAATTATTTCGGCGAGTCGCTGATGTGGTGGGGGATATGGATCCTCTCGCTTGCCGCCCATCCGTCCGCCTGGCAGTGCACCATTGTCAGTCCAATACTCATCACTTTTCTGTTGATAAAAGTCTCCGGTATCCCGCTACTCGAAGCGCGTATGAGTAAGCATCCGGACTGGCCGGAATACAAAAGAAAAACCAGCGCATTTCTGCCCTGGTTTCCTCGAAAGTAATACGAATACTCGCTATTCGTTCTGTTTCTTACCGACTCTTGCCGGTGAATACTTTCTCTATCCACACTTCACCGAACGGCTGAACTCCTTTTTTGATCTTGAAGCTTTCGCGTAACTCTTTCCAGATATTCTTGTCGAGGAACACATGAAACAGGAAGACGATGGTCATCGCGATGATAGCGCCGAGACCTGCCATGAGCATGTCCTTCTGCGCGTCCCAGACATCGCCCTGTGAGCCGAGGAATGCGAGACCGACGTCACTCGGGAGACTTGCGGCCGAGCGCCACTCGATGATCTCGTACACCGCCGAGAAACCAAATGTCATATCGATAGGGAAGAAATATGACCAGAAGCCTTTCGCACCGTCCAGACGCATGAATACTTCGCGCACCGGGTAGCCGAGGAGGAATCCGAAGCTGAAGTGCACGAGCCTATCGTACATATTGCGGTCGGTCCCGAACCAGTGGCCAAGGGTGTAGCCGAACGGCACCTCAGAATAGGTGTAGTGCGAGCCGACGAGATGCAAACACATAAAGAGGGTGATAAGCGTGTACGACACATTCGAAAGCTTGAAGTACTTCGCCGACACCAGAATGACCGGGAGCCACGCGAACACCAGATAATTCTCCATCAGCCAGTCGTGAGGGAAAATAGGATGATACGCCGCCCAGCCCCAAAACGATAGGAACACTGCGAATAAGAACAATTTGTATTTCATATCCATTCAGTATACCTGCGCCCGAGCCTTCTCTCCTATGAAGTTATCCGCATCGGGGGGATACGCATGCGAACTCAAATAAAAAGACCCCCGAAGGGGGCTTTGATCTCTCGTTTCCGTCATTCCTGGTGACCGAGAAGCTCGATGCACTTGGTAAGGAAGTCGGGGACTGAGAAACGCAGTTCTTGGAACTGATAAGCAAAGCGGGCTTTTGCCCTATCTCGCTCGTGACGATTGATGGAGCCTCCGGATATCCGGTGGATGAACTCAGTGTACTCGTGATTGAGCCTGGAAGCGAAGCCAAGGAAGCGGGATGCTTCACCTGGAAACACTTGAGAGAACGAATCGAGCACGAATGTCTCATCGTCGTTGCCGACGATACCGTCACCCACGCAATCAAGCAGTCTTCTTGCTGCGTGCGCGGGAGCTTCCATCAACTTGGTGTAGTAGCGTGCTGCCTCGACCTCATCGAGCGCTACGTGCGCACGTTTCATCAAAGCGCCACGCTTGCGGCTGAGGTACATGTGCGCTTCTGTGCGGACACTCACTGCCGAAGAGGCGAAATAGTCCGGGTTCCACTCTCCGCCGATGAGCGATTCAGGTCGCGCGCATTTGCGTACATGCTTTCCGAAACCCGGACCGACATCGCTCGTGCCGTCGAGCACCCAGCTTTCCTTGTAGGGAAGGATGGAGAGCGGAATGTTGAGCTCGTCCGCGAGTTCTCCGCAGTGCAGGAAGCACTCGAGTATTTCGCGGTGCGAGCGTCCGTCGTCGAAGATCACCACGCAATCGATATCGCTGCGCAGATTTGTGCACGGTTTACCCTTTGCGAGTGCGCGTGCGGTCGAACCGATGAGGAGCGCCGCACATTGACCAGTTGCCGATGCTCTGAGTGCGTTGTTGAGCCTTGCATAGTCCTCCTCGCGAGGGATCTGCAGGGTATCGATTTCAGTGTGGGTGAACACTTTTCCCATGTTGCCTCCGTTGGTGTATAGGTACTCTTATTGAACACTAGCCTATAGTGGGGAAAGTGCAACATTCATCCACTGATCAGGCAAGTACCCCGTCTGTCGCCCTGAGGCGGTCTCTGTCCAGTATCTTTGAAGTACTCTAGCGCGGGATATGCCGAGTGCGGTATGATGTCACAACTAATCGCTCACATAAAATATATGGAAAACTTATACTACGAATTCACCGTCCCCGTGTTCATCAATGCTTTGAACGCACTCAAGGGGATCCTTAAGAAAGGCGAGGAGTACGCCAAAGCGAACGGCCGCACCGAAGAGGAAATGCTCGGACTGAGGTTGGCAGATGATATGTTCCCGCTCGTGAAGCAGGTGCAGGTCGCATGCGACAATGCAAAGGGTGCCAGCGCGCGTCTCTCCGGAGGTACCGCTCCAAAGATGGAAGACAATGAGAAGACATTTGCGGAACTCTATACTCGCATCGATAAGACCGTCGACTATATCTCCTCGGTAAATGCGGATGATTTCAAAGGCGCCGCAGATCGTATCATCAAGATGCCTTATTTCCCGGAAGACTCACATTTCACCGGTGACGGGTACGCGCGTTTCTTTGCCATCCCGAACTTCATGTTCCATGTCATCACTGCATACGATATCTTGCGCGCGAACAATGTGCCGATCGGCAAAGGTGACTTTACCGGTATGCTCCCTTTGGTCAAAGACTAAAAACTTCCAAATTTGGCGCCCTGCGATCTTTTCATCACAAAAGGTTTGGAAGCAGTATCACTCATACAGCTTCTCAAACACTTTTGCTCGAAAAGATTGCATTGCATCCAAATTGTGAAAGTTTTAACATTATCTAATATCACATGACATCAGCGCTCCAGATAAAAGGACTCAAAAAAATCTATAAGACCGGAACCGAAGCACTCAAAGGAGTTGACCTCGATATCAAGAAGGGTGATTTCTTTGCGCTCCTTGGACCAAATGGTGCAGGGAAGTCGACGCTCATCAACATCGTCTGCGGACTTGTGAACAAGAGCGCAGGCACTGTGAAGATCGACGGACTCTCTATTGATGACAATGCTCCGAAAGCCAAGATGCATGTCGGCGTTGTCCCTCAAGAGTTCAACTTCGGTATCTTCGAGAAGGTCGTTGATATCGTGGTCAATCAGGCGGGGTACTACGGTATACCGAGAGCAAAAGCACTTCCTCGTGCCGAGCACTATTTGAAGCAGCTCGGACTTTGGGAAAAGAAAGACAACAAAGCAATGGAACTCTCAGGAGGCATGAAACGCCGCCTGATGATAGCTCGTGCACTTGTGCATGATCCCGAGCTCCTCATTCTCGATGAGCCGACAACCGGAGTCGATATCGAGCTGCGCCGCGGTATGTGGGAGTTCCTTACTGAACTCAATAAGAGCGGTGTCACTATTATCCTTACTACACACTATCTCGAAGAGGCAGAGCAGCTGTGCCGCAATGTCGCTATCATCAGCGGAGGTAGTATCGTTGCTGAAGGGGAGATCAAGAAACTGCTTGCGAATATGGATGACGAGACCTTTGTATTCGATCTTGATAAGGACCCGAGCGATGCACTGCTCACGAAGTTCGCCGCGCACGGAGCCAAACGACCCGCCGAGTCGAGCCTCGAACTCACGCTGACCAAAGAGTATCCCTTGAACACCGCGGTGATAGACCTCAATACTGAGGGGTATCACTTAAAGAGTCTACGCAATAAGACCAACCGCTTAGAAGAGTTCTTTATTAAACACACCAAGAAATAAACGCATATGAATCCTTCACAAATGTGGACGAGCTACTACACCATCGTACGCAAAGAGGTCGTGCGCTTGTTCCGTATCTGGACCCAGACATTCCTTCCTCCGGTCATCACCACCACGCTGTACTTCCTGATCTTCGGTAAGTTCATCGGCAGTCAGATCAAGCCGATAGAGACAGCAGCGGGTACCATCTCATACATGCAGTTCATTGTGCCGGGTCTTGTCATGATGTCGGTCATCATGCAATCGTTCATGAATGCGGCCTTTACTTTCTATATGGCCAAGTTCCAAAAGACCCTCGAAGAAGTGCAGGTCTCGCCAACCCCGTATCTCCTCGTCATCCTCGGACACGTTTCGGCGGCGGTCATCCGCGGCATGATCACCGCATTCATCATTCTGGTGGTCGCACTATTCTTCACACCGCTTCATGTACATTCATATGCACTCACTATTCTGTTCATCTTCCTTGCGTCACTCTTGTTCTCTCTCGCAGGACTGATGAACGGCGTATTCGCAAATTCGTTCGACACAGTGCAGATATTCCCGACCTTCATTCTTACTCCGCTCACGTATCTTGGTGGCGTATTCTACTCGATCAAGGTCCTCGGCGCCGGTTGGCAGACCGTTTCGTACTTCAATCCTATCGTCTACATCGTGAATGGTTTCCGCTACGGACTCCTTGGTACTTCCGATGTCAGTGTATGGATGTCGTTCACAGTACTTGTGGTCTTGATCGCGATCATGATTGCTGCGAATTGGTATGTCTTCAAAACCGGCCGCGGCCTTAGGGCCTAAGCGCGAGGCGCTATGTTCGCGCCCTGCATGTCTATTTTTCTGCGGGGTCGCGGGGTAGTATCGCTCATACGACCCCTGCGACACTCCTCAAAAAATAAACACGCATTGCATCGAACCTAGCATCCTCGCTTTTCTCCCTCCCGGCCTTCGGTGGAACACACTACATCCGAAATTTCGCGTTAGGTGGGACCCGATTCATCCAAGGAAAATTTGCTATACTTGATGAATGAAATTCATCATGCTGAACGGGCATTCGTGTGGAGGAAAGAGTACTGTCGTAAAAAGACTCATGGCCGAGCGCGAGCGACTCTATCAGCTTTCCTATGATTCACAAAAGTGGTTGTTCTCGAAGTATGCTCCGGCCGCTCAGATGGAGGATGTGCGGACAATACTACGAGTTCTCGCGGGTGCAGTATGCGAGATGAAGTATGACATCATCTGCGACTCGGCACTCTATCGCGAGCCGAGAGAGAGGTTATTCGATATCCCGCGCGCACACGGCTACGATATCGTCGAGATCAATCTCGAAGCTTCATGGGAGGTGCTTCAAAAACGTTTTGATGAACGCCTCGCAAGCGCCCTGGCGCAGCCCGAGAGGAAAATATCCAATACCTCAAAAGATCGCTTCAAGGAACTCTATGATATTTACGAAGCTGAAAAGAATCCTGATGCGACGACCGTACGCACCGACGAGGAGGACATCGATGCGGTCATCGCAAAAGTACTCCGGATAATTTCATCGTGATATGCCAAAAGTAGACTTACAGATACAGACTCCATATTCTGACGGGAGAGGAAGCATCGCAGATATCATGTCCATGGCAAAAGCCTCGGGCATCGATCTGCTTGGTATCACTGACCATGATACGGTCGACGGCATAGCCGAATTTCTGCGCGAAGCACAGCAGGCGGGGATAGAGGCGATCCCTGGAATAGAGATCAGTGTTTCCGAACACGGTAAAGTACTGCACCTCCTTGCGTTTCATATTGACTGCACGAACCCCGAGCTACTCGCTGCACTTACAAAACAAAATGAGACTCGCCAAAAAGAATTCACCGCATTTGTGCCGATACTGAACGAGCGTTTAAAAGAGAAAGGATTTCTGCCGATTGATCAAAAAGAGTATGGCACGATGGATACGACCTATTTCAGTATCCCCGGCCTGGTCAAATACATGGTGCAGCATGAACTCATCAAAGACAAAGAAGACGGCTTCGCGCTGATGCTCGGAATGCCGAAGTGGGATTTTCCGCTCAATATGCAGCGTGCCATAGATGTGGTCCATGCCGCAGGAGGCGTTGCGGTCATGAGTCATCCGATCGCTCCGCGTATCTCACTCAAGAAGGTGAGTGATGAAGAAGCGGTATGGAAAAGCCTGATCAATGATTTTGTGCACGCAGGACTCGATGGTCTTGAGCTGTCTTCGACCGGACAGTCAAAAGAGGAGAATGACATGCTACGCGAGTGGGCGAGTGAACTCGGTTTGTTCGTTACCTACGGTAGTGATTGGCACGGCACCATGGATGAAGTCGGCGAATCGATCAAGAAATATCTCCCATACTACACCGGCGAACTCTCTGGAATAAACATAAGCGACGAGTCGTTCGTCGAACTTCGCAAACATCTATAGGTAGCAAAAAACCCGCGATGGTATCGCGGGGTGCCGAAGCACAGGAGCTCAGCGTCGTTTGTGCGGGAAGAACAGCTCGCGGATCTTGAGATAAAGACCGGGCGAGACGATCATGCATGAGCTGATGACGTACATCGCATTCGAAACAGTCTGAACGCGCAGGCAGTCGATGGCAGCTGAATAGATCAGGCCGAGCATGACGATGAGGAACAGCGCGTGCATGCTGATCTCCTTGATCACTTTCAGGTCGGGACGCAGGCGGCGGATGATGCAAAGAGCGGAACTGAAGTTCATGACAGTATCCCTTCGTTGACGTGGTTGATCCGAGTCCGTTTCAAGACTAGCAGAATGATTGGGAAACTCAAGCGAGAGAGGTATGATGCAGGGATGAAACCGAAAGTGGCGGAACATAGCAAAAAGAGGGTAGTAAAAGGAAAAGAACGGGGACTCGAATCGATCCCGGGCATAGGCTCCTCACTTGCAGCGGATCTGCGGCTCATTGGAATAAAAAAGATCGCCGATCTTAAAGGTAAGAACCCCGAAGTACTCTATCGCACACTCGAGAAGAAGACCGGTGGCCACCAGGACAGATGTGTACTCTATACCTTCCGTTGCGCGACCTATTTTTCTTAACGGTATTCCGTTTGAGAAAATGGAAGTGCCTTTGGCCGGTATATTTTGCCGGCGCAAAAACCCACAACCCAGAGCTCCTCAAATGGTGGATGTGGAGTGACGACAACCTAAAAAAGTGGAACTAAATAGTGTACGTGACTGCCACTCAAATGGATCTCGTACCGATGAGGATCCCAGGTAAAAAGTGATGTACTTTACACACCATGCACTATCTGTTAGATTTTATCTATCGTGCTGAGTCGAGAGCGAGGCACGATAGGCTTTGAAAGAAGCCTCATCAAGGGGTGATTGCGCAAGCAGTCGCCCCTCTTTTTATCTAATAATCTATTGATAAAAAAGCTGTTTTTTTGAGTCAAGAAATTTTGCAGATTTTTTTGAACGCAACACACATTTTTCTCTCGTGCATCATTGTGTTGTGATACTGCTATCCACAGAATTTACTTGTGCGTATTTTTTTTGGGAGTAGGATGATACGTAATGGTTCCTGTGGAGCCGAAGTAGAGCCGATACTTAGCTGTATCGGCTTCGGTTTTTCCCAATTTTTCCCATCGCTTTAGCGATGGCTGAAAAATTGAGGAATTCCCAAATCGTCTTATCCAAGACTATTTGGGAAACACAATTTTTCCTACACCGCAGGTGCAGCTGAAAAATTGAGGACTTCTTTTATTGCCCCACCAAGGGCAATAAAAGAAGCACAATTTCTCCTCCCTCCTGCGCTGAAAAATTGAAGACATCTAAAATCCCCCCATAGGGGATTCTAGATGCAAGCTCTACCCGGAGTAATTTCTGAAGCAAATTTTTCTCATGAGAGATATTTGAGAATATGGAGTCAAATTGTCCCCAGGTTGTCCACTGAAACATGACGTGTTTTAGCACTTCGGTTGTTACAATGATAGGGAAGAAGCACGGTGCTTTTCTTTTATATGAGTGATTCCGTGAGGAAAATCGCAATACGTATCCGCAACCCCCAGAAGGCACTTATGGAGAGTCTTCTTTCTGGGTCTACGCACGCGCATCATCACACTCCTCCCAAAGATGCAGTGCATCACTCTGAAGCACCCGAACCTAAATTAAAAGCAGCGCATCACGCTGAAGCACACGAGCCCGAGCCGGCAGTGGTGCTTTCTCCGCGCAGACATCGTGAACATGTCGAAGAGTCTTCATCTTCGGAAGGATCTCATGCAGAGCGGCCGCACATCGCGCCTCCTCTAGACCGATTTGACCGATCAGAAAGATCAGATGAAGATGTGCCTCCTGCCGCTGTTCCACTTCCACGAGTACACACGCCCGAGCCTGCCACCCTAAAGCCGGAGTTTCCCCTTGAACCTCCTCGCAAAGAGCCGGTCATCGAGAGTAATGCGCAGCCAATGGTCCCTTCACGCATGAGTATTCCCAAGAAGCCGATCATGATGGAAGGGATTTCCGCGAGCTCACTCCAGGTCGCATACTTTTGCATGGAGATAGGTATCGACGAAGCACTCCCGACCTACTCGGGTGGACTTGGAATACTCGCGGGCGACATGCTCCGGAGTTGCGCTGATCTCGAGCTGCGCACTGTCGGCGTCACGCTCATTCATCGCAAGGGTTACTTCACCCAGCGTTTCGACGCGTCCGGCTGGCAGATGGAAGAAGACGTACAGTGGAACCCGAACGAAAAACTCACACTGCTTCCCAATAAGGTGCTTATCTCGATAGAGGGCCGTAGTGTCTGGGTCGCAGCATGGCTCTATAAAGTAAAAGGTGAGAAGGGCAACCTCAATCCGATCATTTTTCTTGATACCGACATACCCGACAATGCAGAGCAAGATAGACATATCACCGACCATCTTTATTCAGGTGACGCGCATCATCGTCTGATACAAGAATCGGTCCTCGGTATCGCAGGTATGCGCATGCTCACTTCTATTGGAGCAACTAATATCGAGAAGTATCACATGAATGAAGGTCACGCCGCGCTCCTCACACTCGAACTCTATCGCGCATATGCCGCATGCGACGACCCGTTGCTTGAAGTACAGAACCGCGCAGTGTTCACCACCCACACGCCTGTCGCTGCAGGTCACGATAAGTTCGGCGAAGATATGGTGCGCGGTGTACTCGGTGTGCACTATATCCCGAGTGCAATAGAGGGCACGGTGTTTGAAGACGGCGT
>JAYTVK010000121.1:0-37651 GCA_043744595.1 Candidatus Lloydbacteria bacterium | reverse complement strand
AGAAAAGTGACGGAGGTCCTCCGATGCATCCATTGTATCAATTTTGAGGCTTATCCTGATTGGGTTTTTTGATGATGTGAGAGTAACTGTGGATAGGTCTTCTCGCGAAAACATATTTGCTCTTAAAACTGCGAGTCGTTCACTGAAACCTCATTAAAAGGCCCTAAATGCCTCTATAAATGAGCGGACAGGTAAAAAACTGGGGACCTAGCATAAAAAAAATAAAATTGAATTACGAAGGAAATAATCGGTCGTAAAAAAAGTAGCAAAATGAAACAACAAAATATAACGAATGTACAGAGTGCTTTACTTCTCACTCGTCCGTATTTGCTTTCGCGAACAATAGTTTCTGGTGTGCGTTGCTTGAAAAATAATAAGACGCTACGATGAACACATGAACATCACTCACGTCGCACGGACGCATCGTAAGAAAATATATTACAGCGCACCGATCATCTTTCTTTTACTCATCGGCACCACGAGTACACTCACTGCGGGAAATGCATTTCTTTTTAGTGCGCAATCGACACTCTTCCCTTCCGTCGGTGATGCGGTACCTGTCGTACTCGAAGTCTCTACGAAAACATCGATCAATGCCGCGGGAGGAACTATCGCATTCGCCCCCGAGATACTTGTAGCAGATTCAGTCACACGCTCGTCATCGATCATTGATCTGTGGAGCGAAGAGCCGGTGATCTCGAACGAAAGCGGGATGATACATTTCTCCGGTGGTATCGTCGGAACAAAGGTCACCGAAGGCGGGAGTCACGGTCCGGTATTCGTTGTGAACTTTCATGCGGCAAAGCCCGGCAAAGTTGTTGTGAGCCTCAAAGACGGCGAACTGCTCGCAAATAATGGCGAGGGAACGAATGTCCTCTCGGGAGCCAACACCATTACCTTCTACGTGCGCGCGCAAGGTGCCGCATCGCCTGACGTGAACGGTGACGGCGTACTCTCCATAGGAGATGTGAATTCGCTCTACCTCAAAACATTTCGTGCATATGACGCGAAGTATGACATGAACGGTGACGGCAAGGTTGATTGGGGGGACGTGAAGAGTGTCCTCAGTCTCCTATAGGATTCCATCACACACATCGATCCACTCATCGATCAAAGACGAGTAGCGGGCATCACTACTTTTTTTCTCTGCTCAAGTACTACCGTGCCGGCAAACTGTGCCGGTGACTGCGGGGTTCGCGAGACATATTCATCGCGCGTCACTTGTTCTTCCTCGAGATAGTTGTCACCATCGACATTGCCTTCTTCATCTTCTTCACCATCATCTGAAACAGTATCATTTCCTCTACTGCGACGAAGGAGGTACCACGAAAGCACAGCGAGTAGAATAAGTCCGATCGCCGCTATCGGCACGAGTGGATGACGCTTGATGACACCTCCGAACGAGGAGCTCACTTCGGCGATCTGGTCCTCACTCTTGCGTGATGTACCGCCTGCGGCGCTGTGTGCTATCGCCGATATATGATACGTACCCGGAGTAAGTGTCAGCGCGCTTTCAAATTCTCCGCGCCCGGCACCGTCGACAGAAAACTCTTCCGTGACCGCGGAAGAATCGCCTTTTTGTACTGATATCGAAAGAGTTGCATTTGGTACCGTAACCGCAGTAAGTTTAAGCTTTTCGGCTTCGCTCCAAGTGGTATTTGCGAGAGTGATGACCGGAGTCGGGAGACTGTCGATAGTGAAGGGTACGGTCATTGATGTGCGATTCCCTGCCCTGTCGACCGCTGCAACCGAAAGCTGGTGTGTGCCCGGAGCGGAACTCTCTACCGTGTAGCGATGTCCGCCGCTATCGACCCACGACACAGGAGCTGCGCCGTCGAGGATGAATTCATAATGATCGACGCCCGATATCGTGTCGGTCGCACTGACGAGTATCACCACGTGCGGGTCGCTCTTCTCGGTGCGGGTCGCTTCGGTTGCGGTGAGGTTCGTAGGAGGAGTGGTATCGACCTGCAGCTTATAATGGGTTGTTTCAGTCGTACCATCAGATGCGATGCGTGTCAGATGAAAATATGAGGTACCATCATGGATCTTGTTCACCACTTTGTCGTGTAGTGTCGGAGGATAGGTCACTGTACCTACTCCATTTGGCTTCATATCAAGCGACAGACGTATCGCGGAAAGTCCGCCCGGAAGATCCCAATTGAGCGAACTGGTCGCAAGCGCATACCACGCATGTTGATCAGGGTGAGTCGATGACGTAATGGTCGTGCCCGTCGCGGCACCCAAGACTTCTCCCTGCGGCGACACTTCACCCGAAGTAGAGACAGGCGGGAGTGCCTGTGGGTCATTGACGCTCGGGACTATCTCATAGATACCGTTATTGAGTGCGGAAACAATGTTCCCTCCGGTACCGTCGGCAGCATGAATAGCGGCGCCCGAAATGAAACGAATACGAAATTCCCCGCTCCGCAGTCCGTGCACCTTGAACGAAAATACATTCGCATGCGTCAGTGCGGTCGCGGTCGCAAGAGTGCCGCCGAAAGAGATGGACCCGGTCGCATTATCAAATACCGGCAGCTGTATCCACGATGAAACGATGGATTTACTGGTATCAATACGCTCTATGGTGAATTCTTTCGGGTCATACTCAAGTTGACCTTCCACTGCGTTGATGTCCGCTCCACCAGAGTCGACGTCGACCGACACCGCGAAGCTGTCTCCGACGAGATAGGTACCGACCACCGGGGAGAGCTGTAGCGATGCATCTGCTGCATAGACCTGCGATGCAGAAAGCATCACGAGTGCCGGAATGATGTATCGTATGAATATGCTGCGTTTGTACATGTACACTTGTGAATTACTCTGCATTATTGTTACGCCCCGTACCGTCATCAATATCTTTGTGATCGAAGGACTCAGCTGCATTCTGCTTGCGTCTGCGAATGTAGAGCAGTATTCCTCCCATCAAAACACCGATCAGTGCGGCAATGACACACCATGCACCGATGACGCCAGCGGTACCGGATGTGGCGATATTTTTAGGAAGTGAAAGGTCTCCATTCGCCGGTGCGAGAATTTTTTCCTGAATGTTTCCCGCATTGTCGACTGCCCGCACCGTGACCCGAGACTGCAGTGTTTGATCGGCGAGTACGTACGGGCTAGTGACGGTCTTCCATTCGGATTTCACATTCTTGCCGTAGGTGAAACCAAGACGCGCAGGGTCATCTTCCATCACTTCGTAGTGATGTACCCCGCTCTGCTTGTCGACCGTCGAGAAGACGATGAAAAATTTTCCGCCGAAGGTATTCGCGTCATGCGTGACCATGATAGTAAAATCATCCGGAGGAGTCGTGTCTTTTCCGACGATATCAGTCCACTGATTGGTCTTCCCTAATGAAACAAGTGTGCGGGTAATGCTTGCATCGGTCTTTGTGAGTACCGCCTCAGTTCCAAAACCGTCGTTCTCGAGTATCTTGGTTGTCGATGATGCGAACGTGATGGCGACAGGAAACGAACCGGTCGGCGCATTGCCGGTGACCGGGTTCGGAGCAACACTGAATACCACCTTGCCGAGAATATTGGTCTTGCCGGGGTCTCCCTGTACTCGTCCGCAATAACCCGCGGGAATGCCTCCGGAGAACGTGACCTTGCCGTGCTCGATATCGATCACAGGCTCTTCCGGCCAGAGCGAGAGCAGTGACTCGCCTTTTGAGAACGCAGTTGCCCGCAACCATTGTGTCGGATAGTTCAACTCGATATTGGCGGCATTGATACACTCTCCCGGATCCGTATCAAGGCGCACGGTGACGATGAACATATCACCGGGACCAAAACTGCCACTTGCGGGATCAAGCGATACGGTCGCGGCAGATGCAAATGTCGGAGATAAGAGATAAGAGATAAGAGATAAGAAAATGGATGCAAGAAGCACCTTGATCGAATGTTTTTTATTTTTCTCTGACGTGGAAAAGTTCATGCTCAGTAGGTATATTATATCTTTTTTGTCTCTTGCGTTCTAGCTCTTTGTGCCCACTCCTCTCTCACTACAGCAGGAGCAAACAGCACGCTGCGGCGTCATGCGCTTTGCACTCCGCCAACTTCGACTAACCGGTCCAATTGAACAAGAGGATAGAAAAATCAGTGAGGTTCACAGTACCGTCACTATTGAGGTCTGAGTCAACATCACTTGTTCCCCAGTGATAGAGCAAGATAGAAAAATCGGTGAGATTCACCTTACCATCATGATTGATGTCGCCGTTACCAGGAGTCTTCACATCACGATTACCGACATAGAAATTCACCGCCTGCGAGTATCCGCTCTTTGCTTGCGGACCCTGCCCGAAGGTCTGGAACATCGCCTTCACCGCATGGAACGCTTCATTTGAAAGTCCATCAGTAGAGACCGCCGCAGTCCATGTGCCGGTGACACTTGAGGTCGCAGTGGCATGAGGAATCTGATCTTTATCCACAAGCAGGGACACTTGTGCACCCGGCGCGGTAGTGCCAAGCGAGCTGATGATATCGCCAAGGCCCACTTTCTTTGACGGCAGATCAAGCGTTGGCGGAAGAAATACGTTTGAGACGGTCGTCACCGCATTTTGAGTGATCTGGAATGTGGTCGTGAATGTGATAGAGCGTACACCCCGCGAGTCGGTCGACCAGAAGCCGAACGTCGTAGCACCGGGAGTGACATTGCTGGTCTCATAACTGAAGTCTGCAGTGTTGTCCGACTGTGCGATACCGACCACCTGACCATCCTTCAAAATATTTACCGTGCTTCCGGGATATGCTTTGCCTTCAAGAATGATCTTTGTCTGGGCCTTGACCGGAATGTTTCCGGTGAACGATCCGCCTCCTCCGCCTCCTCCCGATGATGCCGGCGGTGGTGGTGGAGGGGTTGGCGGAGTTGGAGGTGTCGTGGTCGATACCGGAGGGGAAAGCTGTACACAGGTATCACTGCAGAGGTCGCCTGTGGTGCCGTTCGCTACCCCGTCGTCACACTGTTCGCTATAGAGCGCCTGGAATATGCCGTCACCGCACCATGGACCGAAGCCGGAGCAGCTACTATTGCAATGCTTTTGCGAAGAGCTCGATCCATATGCGCCGGTGTTAAAAAGCCCATCATCACATACTTCGCCGGGGTTGATGATCCCGTCGTTACAGATAGAGATGTTGAGCGTGGTCGTCGCATAGAGTGCGGATGCGGATTGCGGAAGAAGTGTCAGCAGCGCAAAAAGCATCAAGGCGACATGGCGCGCCCTCCCCTTTGATATGCTTTTGGTAGTCATGTCGCTCGCGCTGTTATGCATGTCTGTAGTGACTTAGCGTCTGCGTGAAAGATCTACCACTCCGCTTCCCGCAGTACTGCGAGGTCTCGGGCGTTGTATGGGCGGCTCATAAGGAGGCTCGTCGTCGTCATATTTACGCTCACGTCTTGGTTTTTTCTTCTTTTTCTTCTTGATGATACCGAAGCTGATAGTGAAGAGAATGAGTATTGCCGCCGGGATGATGATAGAAAGCTGATCACTGAGCTTAAGTCCCTCGAAGCCGTAATCCTCATAATCACTGAGTGTTCCGCGCGGTAGGATAGAAAGCGAAAGCTGTCCGGTCTGTGCAGACTCGGTCTCACTCTTTTTGATATCATATTTCACCAGATAACTTCCGGGAGGAAGCCAGGTCGGAAGGTATGCGTAGACTTTTTTGGTATCGAACGGCAAGACGGTCGCCATGGCGTTGCTATTGGCACTGCTCTCAAGGAGCTGTGAGCCGGTCACATCGTAGGTCTGAAACGAAACCTTATATGGCGCAGCGGGAACATTACCGGTATTTTCGATATACACGGCAAACTTCACCTTGCCCGGGAAGGACAGCCACCACTTCTTATATCCTTCTTCAGCTTCGGAGAGTTCTACACGGCGCACATTGAAATCGAATATCTGATCGACGACCTTGAGGTGTACATCTATCTGCGCACCAAGTGCAAGAGAGACTCCTGACGATGCACCCGAAGCAGAATAGGTACGAATGCGGATATTGCCGTTGTAGGCACCGAGCTTACCATCATCAGGAACCCGAACTGTGAAATGAATTTTCACCTGCGACTCGCCTTTTGGTAGCACAAATTTCGAACCTCGGTCGCTTGAGATCCAGGATTCAAATCCCGGAGTGTTGTAGGTGAGCTCGGCAGAAAGATCTTCCACGGGATCGCTACGCACAATGATGATCTCCTGTGTATATTCAGAGCCGGGCCGGAGAGTCTCGTTGCGCACATACGGAGGGGTAATACCAAAGCCCGCGAACGCAATATCCGCAAAACCTCCCCAAAGAAGGAGTATTGATGAAGCTAAAAGTATCCCTTTTCTCATGCAAAATAGGGCCCATTTATTGTAGCACGTCGAGGCTTTCTCGCGTGTTCGTCAAAAACTCAATGTGGGGATGAAGTGTGGATACTTATAGGCAATAAAGTGCCTAAAAATCAAAACTCCCCTTCCGGGGAATTCGTATTCATGAGATTGCAGTATTTTCAGCTAGGTATGCAGTGTGGGAGCATAGACGAGACGAAGTAGTAATATTGGATGCAGTACGAGTATTTCCAAAAGCTGAAATTTGGATGCAATACGAAGTCCTGGACTGTTTCAGTGTTCGCGAGGCTGTATGAGCTATACTGTCTCCGAACCTGAAATCAGGAAGGACAAGTAGTGCAGCAAATTTGAGCTTTTGGCTACCAGGAGGTAGAGGGTGAGGTGACGCCAAGTATCGTATTGCGTCCCACATAATTACCTGACAGTGTGATCGTTCCCGGCACGAGTATGCCCCAGTAGTTGGTCTTGAATTGCGGAGTCGCGGTAGCGGTCGTCTTATTCACATGCAGTGCAAAGAGTGCACCAGGGTTGAGTGCGAGAGTGGTAGTTCCAAATGCATACAAGACTGAGGAGCTCGCGACACGCTGATTGTTGATGAAGATAGTGTTGGTATTGACCCCACCACAGACCGGGTACGAAGGACACATGTCATCACCATAGAGTGTCTCGTCCAGACCGACATTGCCTTGTGCAAGAAGTGAGGTCGATGCGACAAGGTCTACTGAATTACCAGGCTGCAAACTACCATAAGGAATGGTTGTGGTTGAAATATCGTATCCGAGGAACTGCAGCATCTCGGTGCCAACAGCCGACTCAACGAGAGTTGATGACGCCCATGATGTATCAGATGAGGAAGCACTTGCAAGCCAGTTATCAGCGACGAATTGAGAGCCGGTATCAGTCGGATCAGCAACGTACCAGAACGGGAAACTACAAGTCCACACTTGAGTTGCGGATGTCGTACCCGCGCACGCTCCCGGAGTACAGGTGTAGTTCCAGACATTACGCGGAGTATTGTTGGTGTAGCAATTATTTGGGTTATAGCTTCCTGCTCCTCTACAGTTAGCCTGTGTGATACTCGAACGATAAACATTTATGGTCGAGGTTGCTATCTCATTAGTTCCTGATGCAGTCTGACAACTATTCTGATCGGTGACTGTGAACTGCACGGAGAAATTCTGAGTCTGAGTTGCAAGATTGGTAAGCACGAGTGGCGATGTACCTGTCGCACTAAAGAGACTGACAGATGCAGCAGAAATTGTCGGTGTTACATTGTTGACGATAAGAGGAGCGTCGGTAGCCTGCTTCACACCTAGCGATGCATGCGTACCATGATTATCAACGACATATCCATATGCACCATACGTGCCTTTCGGGTACGGATTATTGAGTGGGAATGTGACTGTCGCGTAATTGGTGACGAACGATGATGCACCCCACTGACCGAGTGGTCCGCATGCACTTCCGGTGAAATCTTGTCCTTTGCAGACAAACAGCTTCACCGTATCAGTACCACGTCCGCCGTAGTTGTCAGGATCAGTCGTAGTTGCCCACCACCCTGATATCGCACCAGGATTGTATCCGGTCGTAGAGCTCGCTTGATAGAGAGAGAATGTCGGACGATGATTGACGACTATAGGAGAGAGGTATGGACTGTTGGTTGCAACTGGAGAATTCGGTGCGATCGGATTGACGCCGGGAGAGAACGTCACCGTACTACATGCAGCAGTACTGTTGTTATCACAGATGTATCCGTAGTAATAGATCAACTCAGCAGGATTTATTTCAAAGGTAGTGGTTGCAGCAGTTGCAGCAACACCACTTTGTGTCGATCCCGAAACCGCAACCTGATGAGAGCTACCTCCACTGCATGAAGGAGGTCCACTCAAAGTACCAGGAGTTGGCGATGCGTAATTATCGCAGAGGAGTAAGTAGTAATTATCGAATGATGAGTCGGTTGCTGATGCGTAGAAATTCACACTGCTTCCTGAATTGGTCGGAGCGTATGGAGTAGAGGATGCTGAGGCAACTGTTTCTTGTACATAGACATTTGGATCCCAGGTCGGAGGTGTGTTGAGCACAGTTACTGAGGTGGTGGCACTGCTCGCACGAGCAACATTACCGTGAGGCAACTCACCGATGACACCGATAAAAATCACGAGCACTCCTAAAAGCGCTGTGACAATACTGACTTTGCCCCCAATTTTGCTGTAGTTTTTCTGGAACATCATACGTCGAACTTGTTCCCATTATACATACTTTATCCACAATATACGCAAGAGTTATACACAGTTTCGGGCATACTTCTCCCCTTTTTGCTTATATCTCTCTCCCCACGTTGTCCACAGAAAAAATTCAGTTCCATGTTAAGGAGCTGAAGTAAGTCCAAATTTGGATGAGATGCGAAGTTTTGGACCGAGGTGGTGTTTGAGAAGCTGTAGTCAGCTACTGCTTCCAAACCCGCCGAGGGAAAGACGAGTAGATCGCCATATTTGGACTTACTTGTAGCGGATGGCGTCGAGAGGATTGAGCTTCGCTGCTCTTCGTGCCGGGAACACTCCGGTCATGAACCCGACGATAGCCGAGAACACCGCAATGAACGTGAGGAACGGTAGCGGGAATGAGAACAGCGAGACGGACTTACCGCCGAAATGCGATGCAGCGGCATTCATTACCGTATTGAGCGATAGACCAATAGTCAGCCCGAACATGATACCCATGATGCCTCCCAAGAATCCCACGATGACGGCTTCTGCGACGAAGAGTATTTGGATGTCGCCCGATGATGCACCAAGCGTGCGCATGATACCGATCTCAGCAGTACGCTCAAGGAGTGTCACGGTCATCGTATTGAACATACCGATAGCCGACACGGTGAGTGCGATGCCTCCGAATACTGCCAAGACCGCCTGAATGCCCTGGAAGATCTTATTGGCTTGCTCGACAGTCTTTGAGAGTGCGGCGACCGTGAATCCTTTTTTCACGATTAGCCCTTGTGTGACATCAAGGAAATCACTTTTGGTGACACGCACTTCCGCCTTGTCATAGTTCTGCACCTGCACGTGCGCCTGCAGCTCAGTGAGGGTGATGAATGCGGCGATGAAATTCTCTTCGTTGGTGACACCGACTATTTTGTAATTTTTATCGAGTGGAACTTCTTCTGACTGATCACTTCCCTCTTTGGGTACAAACACTCGGAACGACGCGGTCTTACCAATGACATCCTTTGGATCTTTGAGTGCAAAAAGTTTGAGCACCGCTTTTGTCAGCAGCACCCCGTTGGCGTTCTTTGCATCTTCTCCTTCTTTGAACACTTCTCCTGCAACAGGTGTCGCACCGGTGAAGCGGAAGAATGCGGGGTCCGCACCTTGGAGGAAGGCATTGCCGGTGAGTCCGTCGATAGTGACGAGTGCGGGAAAGCTTGCTAAGGGTGCGACATCTTTCACATTGGCGAGTGCCTTGAAGTCTTTGATGGTCTGACCTGAGATCTGCACTATCTTCGAGGGTGGCGGCTGCACGGTGAGCGAAAGGAGTGTCTCGCCGAACACGATCTGCTCGAGGATAATGTTCTGTAGTCCGAATCCGAGACCCACGAGTGTCACGACAGCGCCAGTACCGACGCCCATGCCCGCGATGGTAAGCCAGGTACGCGCAGGATTCGTCTTGAACGCGCGGGTCGAAAGCATTGCGATATCACGGAGCTGCATATGACTCTATTATAGAAGACAACTGCTCCACTACCAAGGGGCTGGGGTGCGAAATTGAAATATGAGTGCGGCAATACTGATGATGAATATGCCATACTCAAGCACCGAGATGAAAGATGGTCTCAAGTAAAAGTCTTGTATCCAGTTTGGATTCCGATACTTTTCTTTCACCGCGGCTTCTTCTGTTGGCAACCACGTGAGTATGTTCATACTTATCTTTCCATCCTTATCATGACATATTACGAGTGAGCGCTGTGACAAGGGCCATAGCCATTTAATCCCCCACCCCAGGAAAAATGTATCATGAAAAAGATGATAAAAAATGGAAATTGCGTACAGTATAACAACATGCTTTCCTGCAATGATGAAAACCACATACGCAAGAAACACATGCAGTACCGGATAGTGAGTCGCACTGCGATGCGCTCCGATGACCCCACATATCACTTTGTTTCTCGTGAGTAGTAAATCAATGTCGGGCAGTAATGCGAAGAGTATTCCAAGTATTATCCATGTCGCAGTAACGGGTATACCGAGTATTCCACCAAGCACTATCGCAATCAGTATCCCCATCCCTACATCCATAAACATGATTACATTGTAGCAAATCTAGGAGCAAGAGATTCCCTTCAGTGACATGTAGGCTCAGTACAATTACAGACGTAAAATGTCATTCGCATTTTTGCTCGGGCGGTGTCTGGGCGAATGGAAAATTGGGATGCAATACGAAGTTCTGGAGAAAGCTCGTGTTTGAGCGGACGTACTCTGGTACGTTCGCCAAACCGAGCGACCGAAGAACGAGTAGTGCGCCCGTTTTACCGTTCGCCTAGTGGTGGGCTTCACCGGCACGTGGAATACCTAGGGCTATCAGTTTCTCCAGCAGCCGCACCGCATCAAACGCTTGCTTCTTATTCAGCCCCACCCCGCCTTCGTTTATCGCGAGTGACATCTGCGCATGAAATTCATCGCGCTTAGTGAATCCGCCGATGCGCTGTGAAATTGATTCTTCGAAGTGGGCTTTCTGAGTAGCATCAAGACTGAGGTCGATCTGCGTCGTGACAAACTCGGCAAGTCGGTTGATAAGCTCAGGATTGCGCATCTGAGTGATCTCACCCTTGCGTACACGGCGATAGCGCTGAATGTCGCGCGCATGCAGAAAGATGTCACTTAATTTCTGGGTCATCTCGGATGCACGTGCGACAGGTAGGCCTACCCCGCCCTGTTCAAAATCCATCATCAGCATGCGCTGGTAATTCGTGATGTCCATGCGTCCGGAGATGACCAGCTCGGTCTGCTTCTGCAGACGCGTAATCTGGTCGAAGGTGAGCTCTTCGATGAGGTAATTCACGATGCTCTTCACCTGAAGTTCATCGGGAGAATCGTACGGATAGATGCGCGCGATCTGCTCTATCTCGGTGACGATAGTGGTACCCGGCGCGAGCTTGAGTATCTGCTGCTTCTCAGGGTTCGGGACCACACGGTCGACTTTACCATCGGACATGTAAACGATGCGGTGCGCGTACGGCAAATATTTGGCATCGTGGGTGACGAGAATAACGGTCTTCTTATCTTTGGCATTGATCTCCGCGAGTGTATCCATAACCTGTGCTGCAGTAATAGAGTCGAGGTTACCGACCGGCTCATCCGCGATGAGGATCTGCGGATCATTCACCAGTGAGCGTGCCACCGACACACGCTGCTGCTGACCGCCGGAGAGGAGGGTCGGGCGCTTGTGCGAGACATTGTCTATCATGAAGCGGCGGCAGAGTTCCATCGCTCTATCATTGCGCTCACGCACCCCGACACCATCGAAGATAAGCGGCAGTGCAACATTGTCGAGCACGGTGATCGAAGGGATAAGGTTGAATGACTGATACATGATACCCATCGTCTTGCGCTGGAACATCACCATCTGCATCGGCTCGAAATCATAGATGGACTCGCCGTTCACGATCATCTTGCCGGAAGAAGGCGCGAGAACCCCGAACATACAATAGAGGAGGGTCGACTTGCCACAACCGGACGGGCCGAACAGAATGATGTATTCCTGATCGTAGATCTCAATGGTCGCGCCTTTATTTGCCCTGAATTCATTCTCCTGACCAAGGTTGTAGGTAATTTCTATTTTGTCCCCAAAGATGATCGGTTTTGCCATGCTTGTTCTATTATATAGAACACTAGGGCCATAGGGCTAGTGGAGAATGGACTTCCCTTCCAGAAGTGCACGTATATAATAGAGTGCATGCATAAGACCGTTCTCATTGTCGAAGACTCAAAGCTCCTGCGTGCAGTGGTGCGCGACGAGCTTGAGCGAAATGGCTTCACGGTCATTGAAGCTGAGGACGGCAAGCTAGGACTCGAAGTCGCATTCGCGCAGCATCCTGACCTCATCATGCTCGACCTTATCATGCCGGTGATGGACGGAATGACCATGTTCGGCCTCTTGCGCGCTGACGAGTGGGGCAAGAATGTTCCCGTCATCATGCTCACTGGTCAAGAAGAAGGCCGCATCGCCAGCTGGGTGAGCGGTGAGCAGATGGACTTCATGCGCAAAGAAAACTGGATGATGGACGAAGTCACCACCCGCGTCAAGAAACGTTTGGGGATGGAGTAATTTTTATTACCATGATTCAACGAGTATCCAGTTCGCCTGCACTATCGATTCTTGCTTCGATAGTATTCTTATCTCTTGGCACACTAGTTTTTACACCCAGCGGAGATACTTGGATTAGTCCTGATCTAGTTTTACATACATCAATCTCTCAAGATATCTACAAATTTATACTATTAGCTCAAAGTTTACTTTTTCTGACGCTCATGATTGTGGCACAAAAGAAATTTAAAAGCTCAAAAATTTCTATTTTCAGAAAAAACGTTTTAACTATTCAAGTAACTCTGGTGGGACTACTTGCTATCATTCATTTTTTCTAATTTAGCCATAAATAAAACTTCGGCGAACTTGTTTTTGAGATACAGGTTACAAAACCGAGAAATAATCTCAGTTTTGGATGAGATACGAAGTCCTGGACCGAGGTGGTGTTTGAGAAGCTGTAGTCAGCTACTGCTTCCAAACCCACCGAGGGAAGGACGAGTAGATCGCCAAAACTGCGATTATTTCCCGATGTTGTTGACCCAGCCAAACGTCCCCTGGAAATTTTCGAGAATAATATCAATAATCGACTTCACCTTATCCGGTGTGAACAGCACGAAGTTCTCGGACTTGGACTTATTGCCTGAAGGATCCTTACACTCCACCCAGAATTGATACACGGTCGATGGCAGGAATTCAGTGATGACTTCGACGTGGTCGGTGCGCGGATCAGGCTCTTCGCCGCGCCCTGTTGCCTCAACCTGCTGATTGAGACCTTCGCGTGAGAAGAATTGGCAGTATGCTTTCTCGTCTGTCCCCCATGAGATGATGGTCTGCACTTTTACATCTGCTGACGCAAAGAGTGTCGAGTCTTGTGCGACCTTGGAGATGATGGGCGGTGCGGTATCTTTGACGGTCGAGAAGAACAGTTTCGGCGAAGTCACGGTGTCACCCAAGACACTCTGAGCCTTCACGACCGCATAGTAGCTTGCACCAAGCTGGAGATTGGAGATCTTCACGATATGTGAGGTCGCGAATACCGGTGAGCCCTGTGACTGAGCAAACTTGGTACGCGAATTGGTGTACTCAACGACACCAGACGCCGGGATACTGGTGCGCCATCCGAGCGTCACCGAGTCTGCTTCAGCTTTCACGATGCGGAATCCTGAGACTGACGGAAGGAGTGCCTTGGTGGTGAATGTCGTGTCGCGCGACTTGCCGGTCAGCCCAAGGTCACCCTTTGACTCTGCCTGTAAGTGGTACACCGTACCCGCAACAAGTCCGTCGAGACGTACTTTGTGCTCTTTGACCCGCTCCCCTTCATCTCCCGCGTCGGAAGTGTAGGGATTGCTCCTTCCCTCATCGTATTCGGTATCACGCGCATAGTGGACGACCGAGCCTGCACCCTGGTCTGAGCCCCATGACACAAGTGCGTAATCAGTGCCTATCTCATCGATGCGCGGATAGCCGACAATGACCGGTGCTTCGACTATCTTCTGCGCCTGCTGCTGAATAGTATCTTCGACAGCTTGCAGTCCTTCTTGGGATTTGATCTTCTTTATTGAGTCGATGGCACGTTCAACATACACCCGGTCATCGAGCGGTATCTTGTCGAGCGCTTTTTTGCTAAGTGTGGTCTTGGTAGTGACGGTGTAGTCTCCTGTCAGCGCCTGATTGCCTACTGCATCAGCCGAGCCGATGCGCAGATGGTAAAGCATCGCGGGCTCAAGGTCATCAATGAGCACCGAGTGTTTGGTCTTGTCCGGGAATGCGTCGCGGGCGATGCCGTAATCTTTGTTGAGACCATAGTTGACCTCAGAGTCTGAATTCACATCGGTCTCCCAGGTAATGAGCGTTGAGGTGGAAGTCGGCTGGGTGATGACGATATTACTGATCTTAGGTGGCGTGCCCGAGGTCTGTGCCAAAAGTAGAGTTGTACCGCTGAAGGAAAGAAAAAATACTCCCAAGATAGCCGTGACGAGCGCGGGGGTGTGCAGCTTTTTCTTTTTCCATGACGGGTCAAAACGCATACTTACTCTATTATATAGGAAACTTGGCTGATATTGCCGCTCGAATGTTCAGAGTTGTGCATAGTTGAAGAATTACGGGGTCGCTCCGAAGATGTTTGAGCCGGAGAATGTGGTCGCTGCGGTACCACTGGGGATGCCGATGCCCCAGTAGATATCCTTCGTCGGCAAGAAGATAGTAGTGGTCGCCTTTGATACTCCGAGGGGTACGTAGGTCGGTGATGATGATGCGGCGAGCAGACTGCAGATGGCGCAGCCGGAATAGGTGAAGGTTGTGGTCGCGTATTTCTGTTTGTCATAGGTGATGCGTGATGCACCCGCCTTGAGGTCATCGCCACCGAGGTTGAGGTTGAGGATCGAGTTGCCGGTATTTCCGACCGTGGTGGTGGCATTGCGTGCACCCGAGTCGAAGCCGACCGTTATCGATCCGTACGGGATGGTCGAGGTAGTAGTGATGGCCGAGAGCGTATAGATGTCTTGATTCGCACTCGAGGTCGCATGTGAGTTCGAGGTATCCCAAATATCCACCAGTGCATTCCATACGTCTGCCGCATAGACCGAGCCGACATCGGTAGGATCAGCGAAGTAATAGAGGTTCGTCGAACATGAGAAGGTGCAGCTATTGCCGCCACAGTTCGAGAAACTGCAGGAGGTTGTCGCTATCTGATAGCAGTTATTATTGTTCGAAGCACACGAGTTGCCACCAGCGACAGATGAGCGATAGTAGGTCGATGATGCATTCACCAGATCGAGGTAGCCGTTTAAGTCCGAGACGGTACCGGTCGCAAAGATGGTAGTCGATGCGCCTTCAGTGAGTGCAATATTCGCATTGCTATTGAATGAGAGGTTCGAAAGAGAAGGCGGATGGACTACTTGGATCTCAGCGACGCGCGAGTAGTTATCGAGTGGGGTGCCGGCATTCGTGGTGCGGAAACAGTAGCGGTCCTGATTGGCATTGACGTTCAACTGGAAGTTGTATTCGACCTCAGTGAACTTACTTGCGGCGACTGAGACCGTATCTGACTGTGCACTCGGGTCTTCAAGGATCTGACCCTGTGCGAAGGTGTAGCCGGTCGGTATCGAGAGCAGCTGGGTACTCGACGCTTTGGTGAACTGAGCGCTCGTCGACATACATGCGGCATTACCTCCGCAGCTTGCGGCAACAGGGACATCGACGAAGTTACCACTTGTCACTGATTCGCAGTTCGGGAATCCGGTCTTTGCGGCATACTGCAGTCTGAAGTTATTGTTCAAGGTCGCAAGGCTTGAGTTGCGGACCGAGAAACGCAAGCGGGCGTTCTGATATTCCGGGAAGTTCGGAAGATAGGTATTCTCAAGTGCTGCCCAGGTCGCACCTGAGTCTGCTTGTTTTGTACCAAAGGCAACCGTCGGCGTCTGATAGTTATATGCGCGGGCCGCAGGAATATCCCATCCTCCGTGCATGCCCCAGAACGTGAAGCCGACGCCGCCTGAGGTGTATGACGAGTCCATTGCCGAAGTCGATGCGAAGAATGTGCCGGTATTATCGTAGACATTCACATTGATCTGATTGTTGGTCGAGAGCCAGTCGACAGATACTTCATACCAGCCGGTCGCGTACGTCACCGCTTTGGTCGAGAGGAGTGTTGATGCATCACTTGCATTACGGCCGTTCCATTTTGCATTCTTTGCGATGACCAAATGATCGGCACCGAACGGCGAGAGACAAACCGCATAATTCTGATGAAGGGTTATCGGTGCTTGAACTCCGAACAGGAAACACGGCTCATCACCGGCACCTGAAGACATATCGATATACTGGAAGAAACGGAAGGTCGTATCCTGTCCGACTCCGGCACTTGCCTGCGCGACGCCACTGACATTCTGAGAGGCGGCATTTCCTGCTGAAGCGCCAAGTCCGTATCCGCGTTCATAATTAAATGAAGTACTATTCGCGAATAGTGACGTGTCACCCGAGTACTCGGTGATATTATTGTCTTCGAAGTCGTCGAAGAATTTGAAGGTCGAAAGTCCATCACTTGCCGCAGTAGCGGTCGGATTACCGAAGTACATGAAGACATCAGCGAAACTCGATGCGGGAAGCGATGGTACCTTCACCCAGACTATTGCACTCGTAACACTGGTCGAGGCCTCGACCCAGAATGGAATGGAGCTCGTACCCGACGAATCAGTGAAGCGCAGGTCTTGGAAGTTGGCCTGCATATCAGTGTCGTATGGCACGGTCATCTTCACCTGCGCATTCGTAATAGTCGAAGTCGAGGTATTGGTGATGCGCACGCGCTCGCGTTTTGTCCAGCTTTGGTTATACCACTCGGTCGCAGGCACACCTTCTGCTCCGTCGTCATTACGCCATCTGAATCCGCGCTGATCCGAGATGAGACATGCACTGTCTGACCAGCGGATGGAACCGCAAGCGGTGACGCCGTCGTTGTTATATGCTTCTCCCGCGTAGTTGCCGTACTCTTGATTGAAGGTGATAGCGCTCGCCGTCGAACCGGTAAGCGTGATGTTCGAGCCTGAGGTGATACCGCTTGAGGTAGCGAATTTGACGGTGAAGATCTGCGCTGAGGCATTCTGATTGACGCTTGAGGATGCGATGGTCATAGATGATCCACCGATGACATCGAGTGAGAAGTCACCGTTATTCATGGTGGTGATGGTGGTCGTACCGGTGAGGTTAAGTCCGGTCGCATTCATATTGCGGAACTGGTAGTACGACGCATTCCAGTATGTGCTGTCGAGGGTGATGCCGTAGTTGCCCGAGGCTATTCTGTCGACGGTGGTGGAAGCGGATGCGATACCGAGCATCTGAAGCGTCGCACCGGTCGATAAACTTACGGTCGCACCGGCATCGAAACGGACATTCGCCTGACGTGAACTGCCTCCAAGCGCCGTACCATCGAAGTCGGTCGCGTAACTCCAATAATCAGTGCCGGTGGTGCGGGTGTAGTTACCATAGATATTGAGCGCTCCGGAAGACCCAGCATTATTCTGTGAATAGATACTCGAGGATGCGTTCAGTTGTGTCGATGCGACGGAAGATCCCCACATGCGGATACTTGTGGAAGCGAGTCGCATGGTGTCGTAGGCATCAAAACCTGCCGCCTTGGTATTGATGCTGTATGAACTTGATGCATAGAGCGAGAGTACTGAACCGGTCCAGGTGGTCGGAGCGCCGCCGACGCTGTTTAGGAATGTACCGCCGACCGCGAGTGTCTTGCCGCTTGCGAGTGTAAAGGTGTTCGCCGCAGTGAGCGTGAAGTTGCCGGTCGTGGTGGCATTCCCCAGGATGGTGAAGCCACCCGACGCACCACTGATGATGAGGTTGTTGAGTGATGATGAGCCGGTGGTAATGGTCTTCCCTGCCGCACTTGCGTTCATGGTCACCGTCGAAGTACCTGCAGTGAATATTCCCGAGTTAGTGAACGAGCCGCCGATGGTGAGTGCTGCGTACGGGAATGTGGTGGTGCCATACAGCATGGTCAAGTCTCCGGTGAGTGTGACATTTGAATCAAGGAATGCGTACGTGCCGGTCGCGGCAATAAGCAGGCTCGCGAGTGATTGTCCCGAGAGTCTGATATTTGCTCCTGTCGAGGTCGAGGTCATCTTCACGATACCACCGTTCGGGTTGATGCCGCCGCCTTGCGTATCGAGACTGGTACCGATAGCGAAGACGCCGGTCGGGAATCCGACTGCACCGGCAGTAATAGTGGTGGTCGCAGTCGTGGTCGCATTCGGATTCGTGAAGCTCCATGAACCACTGAAACCGGAGAACAGAATACTGTTGAATGATGACGATGCGACCGTGATGCTGTTGCCCGGATTGTTTGAATTGAACTGGACCAGACCGCGGTTTGCATCAAAGGCACCGTTGGTATTAAGGAACGAACCTCCGACCACAAGGGTACCTGCGGGGAGCGTCACCGTACCTGTTGCGATAGAGAAATTATTTGTAGTCGTGGCAACACCGGAAGTATTCCACCTGCCCCCGATACCGTTGAACGTGAGGTTGTAGAATCCGAGCGACGTCGATGCAGAAATTGATTTACCGGATGTGGTCGCATTGAAGGTGAAGGTCGAGTTCGCAGGAGAGACTGTCGCACCCAGCTCAGCAAGGAACTGTCCACCAATAGTGTATGAGTTCGTACTTGCTCCGCTCCATATCGCATTTGCAAGGAGATGCACCGTGCCATCCCAACTATTTGCACTTGCATTTGCGGCGAGTGTGACCGTGCCGCCCGGTGCGAAAGTCTTTGAGGTCCAGACCACGAGTCCGGTGTTCGACTTCATAGTGGTCGAAGTTGCGCCGGTCGTCGTTGCACTGAACGGAATAGAGCTATCACGCGCAGAGTCGAACTTGGCCATCTGCTCAATACCAATAGGATTGCCCTGTTCATGGCGGACGATCACGCGGTTCTGATACAGGTGCATGTTGCTGATGTTGGTCGCCGGATCGTATGCAATGTTGACTGCAGTCGCGCCTGAGGTTGATGCGAGGAAGAGTGTCAGCGTATCTTTTGGATTGTAGAGAATATTCGAGATAGAGAATGCACCCGTCACTGCATTACATGCCGACGTGTAATTGCCCGTACCCTGGACCTTCAAGATGACGTTCTGAGTCACACCGTTACAGACAGGGCCACCCATCGGAGTGAATCCTTCATCAGTGTAGACATTTCCTGAGACGGTGATCTGTGCGGCTGAGTCATCCCAGCGGACGTAGCCCGGGTCGCCTCCCGGATCATTGTCGAATGCCTCGCCGGCGTAATTGCCGTTTAGGCCCGAGAATGTCCAGACTGAACCTGAAACACCAGTCGCGGTGACGTTGTAGCCTGCGGTGATGCCGGATGAAGTCGCAAATCGATCGCTGAAGAATGTCAGGAGCGGGTTCGCATCAATGGTGCCACCTGCCACCGTCATCATCGTCCCGCCGTTTACCGAGAGAAGGAAGTCGCCGTTCGAGAGCGTATTTACCGTGGTCGCGCCGGAAATCGAAAGACCGTTCGGATCGGTATTGCGAATGCTGTAATACTGCATGCCAAGACTTCCTCCGGAGACGCTGAATCCATACGCGCCGGTATTCTGCACGTCGATAGTGGTCGTGGCGCCAACAGCACCACCAGTCACATCGAGCCCGCCTCCGGTGAATGATATCGACGAACTTGATGCGATACGGATATTTGCGACACGTGGCGAGCCAAGTGTCGAGCCGTCGAAGTCGTTCGCATAATCCCAATAGTCGACCGCACTCGTGTGCGTATATGCACCATAAATATTGAGTGCGCCGGAAACACTTCCATGATTCATCGAATACAGACTTCCGGTCGAAGCGAGCGTCACTACTGATGACGAGGAATTCCACATGCGCGGCTGAGTGTTAGCGCCGATGAGCAGCGTTGCATAGACATCAGCTCCCTGCGACTTGGTATTGACCGTACTCGAAGCTCCCGAGTTCAGATACAGCGTTGAGGTTGCCCAGGTGGTGGATGCACCGCCGACAAGGTTGGTGAATGTGCCGTCGACCTCAAGTGTGGTGCCGGACGCCATGGTGAAACTTCCGGCCGAGGCAAGATTGAATATGCCGGAAGTGGTGGCATTCGCAACAATGGTCCAGCCGCCGAGAATATTATTCATATTCACATTCGCAAATGCGGAGCGGCCCGTATCGATGGTCCATCCGGTCGTCGTTGCGTCGAAGGTGACGGTACCGCCCGAAGGAGTAGTGGTTCCTTGATTCTGCCAGCTGCGGCGTGCAGTGAACACACTCGTATCTGAAAGTGTAAGCGTCGAGCTTGCTTTAATGAAGACATTGCCTGAGGCAGTAAAGGTAGGGTCGTTGGTGTTCGCATTTACTGTGACGAGAGACCCGGTCGAGGTACCAATATTGAGTGCACTCGCAACAGTGAACGCACCCGCAGCAAGTGTGTATGTCGGGGCGGAGGAGCTTGATGCTGCACCGAAGTCGAGTCCGAAATATGCCGCAGGTGTAGCGGTCACCGCTCCGGTCGAAGCCGCATAACGGAAGACAGAATTCTGCGCATCGAATGTTCCCGTGAGCACAAGTGGTGTACCACCGCCCGAAAGCAGCCAGGTGGTCGAGGTTCCCGCTTGGAATACCTGATTTGCCGTGTCGGTAAGTACGCCAAGTATATTCACCGTCGATGAACCGGTCTTGGTCGAGGTCGCGACCGCGCCTCCCTGACCAAGAGTGAGGTTATTGAACTGCCAGTCTGAATTATTACTACCGAAGGTGCCGCCATTTTGGAGCGTGAAGGTACCGCCGGTCATCGCTATCTTCCCTGCTCCTTGGGTCGAAGTTCCAACAACGGTGATGTTTGCGGTACCCGAGACGGTGCCGGCATTCGTAAGGAAGTTCTCATTCACCGTAGTGTTCTGTGCGATAGACCAGCCGCCGCCGACACCATTCCATGTCATGCGGTTGAAGGTGAGCGGGGCGATGCCGGTAATTATCTTGCCGGTGGTGGTCGCAGTGAAGACGAAACTCGAGCTCGCCACCGTGAATGTCGCACCAGCGTCGATAGAGACACCGCCGCCGACCGAATGGATCTCAGTATTCCCTGCAGTAAATATAGCGCTGTTGTCGACATGGAATTTACCGTCGTATACCCCGCCTGAGCCGCCAGAATTCAGGATGAGATTTCCTCCCGGTACGAACGTCTTACCTGTCCAGACCCAGAACTCGGTATCAGGGTCGGTGGTGAGGGTGAACGGTACCGATGATGTCGACACGGTGAACGGTAGGTCGGAGTCCCCGGTCTTATCGTATGCCTTCATATCTGCGATGGTCATCGGGTTCACATCTTCATGTCGCACAATGACACGGTGCTGATAGATATTGATACCCGAAAGGTCAGCGGACGCAGACTTGGTCACGACCGCACCTTGCGCCCCACCCGCCGTGTCGAGATAGGTGGTCATCACGGTGTCGCCATTGAATGACACACCGTTGACCTGGTAGTAGCTTGAGGTCGCAGAACACGGCGCGGCGAAGTTCCCTACCCCTGCGACTTTCACGCGCACAACATTCGTCACTCCGTCACAGGTTGGCGCACCAAGAATGGTCACACCGGCGTCAGAATATACTTTGCCCGAGATAGAGATGGTGAAGTTACTGTCATCCCACTTGATGTAGCCCGGATTACCACTCGCCGGCCCAGGATCATTGTCGAATGCCTCGCCGGCATAATTGCCGTAATGCGATTTGAATCTCCAGAACGATACAGGTACACCGGTCTCTGTGACATTGAAGCCCGCAGCGATGCCGGTCGAAGTGGCGAATTTCACATTGAAGATCTGCAGTCCTGGATTGGTGTCGATGGTCGATGATGCGACCGTCATGGTCGTGCCGCCATTCGTATCCAAACTAAAGTCACCATTCGCAAGTGAAGTGACCGTGGTCGATGCGGAGAGATTGAGACCGGTCGCATTCATATTGCGGAACTGATAGTACTGCGCATTGATAGTGGATGATGCGAGCGTGATGCCGTAATTACCGGACTTACGATCAATCGAGGTCGAGGCGGTCGTGGTACCCACTATTTCAAGGGTCGTACCCGAATTGAAGTTTGCAGTCGCACCTGCATCGAATCGTACCTGTGCCTGACGCGACGAGCCACCGAGCGCAGTCCCGTCAAAGTCTTTTGCATAGTCCCAGTAATCAGTACCTGAGCCGAGCACATACGAACCAAAGATATCAACTTCACCGCTGACGCTATTATGATTCTGTGAGTAGAGGCTCGCCGATGCACCCAGCGAATTGACCGTAGTCGAAGAATTCCACATACGGATCTGAGTACTTGCCGCAAGCGCAAGTGTACCGTAGATATCACCTCCCTGGGCCTTGGTGTTCACCGTGTAGTTGGTCGCAGAATTGAGTGCAAGTGTTGATCCGGTCCAGGTGGTCGATGCGCCACCGACAAGATTGGTGAATGTTCCGCCAACGGCAAATGTTTTGCCGCTTGTCATGGTGAATGCATTCGCATTGGTAAGTGTGAATGCGCCGCTCGACGTCGCACTCGAGAGGATGGTGAAGTTGCCGCCGACCCCGTTCACATTGACTGATGCGAACGATGAGTTTCCTGTCGAGATGGTCCTTGCGCCGCTTGTCGCATAGAAAGTCACAAGGCCCGAGCCGGAAGAGAAGACACCGGTGTTCGTGAGCGAGCCGCCAATAGCGAAGTTTGCGGTCGGAAGTGTCGTCGTGCCCGCATTAAACGTGATATTGCCGGTCGATGTCGCATTGGTATCAGTGATAGCGAAGATGCCGGTATTCTGGACCAGCAGATTTCCAAGCGCTGATGTACCGAGCGTTATGGTGCGCGAAGTGAGTGACGAGGTCATCTTGAGCGTGCCGTTGTTTGCATTGAAACTGCCGCCTGAATTAGTGAAATTATTTCCGACTTCAAGTATGCCACTCGGGAACGTCGGAGTGCCTGCAAGAATAGTAAGTGTGCCCGAGGTCGTCGCATTTGTATCAGTGAAGGCCCATGTGCCCCCTAAGCCACTCAATGTCAGATCATTGAATGTCGAATTGTTGAGCTGGATGCTCTTTCCGCTCGCGAGAGAGGTCAGCTTCACCACGCCGGAGTTGTGAGCGAATGTGCCGCCGGTATTCAGGAATGAGCCGCCGACTTCGAACGTGCCTCCGGGGAGCGTCACGGTGCCGGTCGCGATAGTAAAGTCATTCGAGGTCGTCGCATTCGTATTCAGCCAGCGCCATGTGCCGGTCGCCGCATTAAAACTGAGGTTATAGAAATTCGATGTCCCCTGATTGATGGTCATGCCTATCGATGAGGTAGCGAACGTCACGGTGCCGGTCTGTGCGGAGAAGGTGCCGTTGTTGTCCCAGTTCCCGCCGACCGTGAGGGTGTTCGCACCGCCTGCGTTTATCGTGTTACCGCTTATGATCTGAATAGATGTCGCCTTCACTGAGCTACCGAGCGTGATGGTCTTCGCGGTACCACTCGCGGAAATATTGCCGAGGTCCTGCTTTGATGCGGTATTGTCGGTCCAGGTCTTTGAGACGCTGCCCGAGAAAGTGGTGGTCGCTGTTCCCTTCTGGAACGTACCACTTGCACCAATGGCGAGGTTGCCTTGGATGGTGAGGAGCTGCGCGCCGGGAGATGTCGTACCGAAGTTCATCGATAGCGTGCCTGTCGCGGTCACTGGGGAAGCAAAGCTCCATGTTGCCTGCGTCGCAGCCTCGCCAAATGTCAGATTGAAGAATGTCGAGGTCGCTGCCGAGGTCGAGTCTATTGAGTTGACCCCACTTGTCGCGTTAAACATCACGGTGCCGGCGCCGGGAGTGAAGCCTCCCAAGTTGCGCCATGCACCTGCGACCTTGAGCGTGTTCGCATCATTGTATACACCTCCCGCGATACGCATGTCATAAGTAGTGAGGGTCTTTGCACTCGAGGTCGACGGCTGAAATACATTGCCGGTGAGCACATACAGTCCCGCATCCCAGCACCCATTGAACACCGGAAGTGCACAATAGTTGAAGTTGCCGGTGGTATTGTCGACGTCAAAGAATGTGTCAGTCGACGATGAGACTGAATTATCGTACTTCGAAAGATTGGTGAGCGTCACACTTGTCTCCGTTGTCGATGCGCTACCGATAGTTACCCAATGTTCATTGAGCGACATACCGGTGATATCGCCCGGCCCGGAGTAATTCATCACGTTCACTGCGCGTGCGCTCGTTGCGGCACCTTGGACGAACACTTCGATAGTACTTCCCGAGAAGAATGTGACGTTGGAGATAGACCATGCACCATTTGAGATGGTACCTGTCTTTCCTGCTTGTAGTACGCCGTTGACCGCGACTGCGACGGTTCCTGAAGTGACATTGGTAACGAGATCGTGCTGCTTTGCCGTGCCGGCGATGTTCAGTCCGGATGCCCACTTCACTGTCCAGTCATAAAGGAGTGGGCAGGTACCGAGATAACACGTTGCGTTCCCCACCAGTCTTATCTGCGCATAGGTATCGGTATCCATGGTGCGGATATTTATCGGCGAGGTGGTGGTGCCCGATGAATTGCCGCTAATGACCGCATCCGGAACAAGTTTCCAGCTGGTTGATGCACTATCATAGTACTGCACCTGTACCTTCAGTGAGCTCGATGCGGTCGATGAGGCGCTCCACAATACCTTGTCCCAACCAGGAGCGGCACCGTCAGTGAAGTTAATAGCCGAACTATAAACGGTACCGAGCGTCGCAGGAAGTTTTGGTGCGATCATGAACGGCTGCAGATACGGCGTTGCAGTTACCGAGGGTGATGTCTCGAGCGTGCTGGATGCTGACCATATGCCCGCATTGTATGATGCGAACTGATACCTACTGGTGAGATATTCCCAGAACATGCCGAGTATAGTGCCGTCGGTCGCGCGCTTGACATCGACGGTCCATGAACGGCCCGGGGTAAGTCGCGTGGTTGCACCCCATGCGGCAGTATTGTAGACCGCATAACCCGAACTTGCGGTATCGCTTAAGGTATTCAAAATAAAATCATAGCGGCCGGCGGTCGCTTCGAATACACATGACTGCGCCTTACCGTCCTGATTATTTGCGGTAATGGATTGATTGAGGTTCGCACTCCATGCCGCACCGGTCCAACGCGAAATGCCCGAGGCGGAGGCGGCGAGCGTATTCCAACACGCGACCATATTATTGGTATTGACCGGGTCGCGCGCAAGATCGATCCACTCGATACGGCGCGTCGTCGCGACCGTCGCTGCTGCCGACCACACACTGCCGTTCCAGAAGGTCCACGTGAAGCGGTTGTTCGCACCGTCGGAGGTGTTTACGAATGCGCGCGTACCGCTCGCATTGTATTCGATAGCCATACCCTCATCACCGGTCGTACTGATAGAACCGAGTGTGGTCGAGCCGGTACCACTCTTCCACTGCGACCCGTCCCAAATCATCGCTTGATAGCGACTACCGGTATCGCGCTCAACCATCGCTATTTCATTTGATACCGGATTTGATGCCATCTTTATCCATGAACAATTATTATTACCGTTGACGGTAATGTTTTGCGGAGCGCTCCATGATGAAGTGGTGCTAGTCCAAATGCGATAGACCGGTGTTTTGTTACCGTTACAGGATACTGCTATCGCGCGTCCGGAAACGGTCTCGTAGGCCATGTCGAGTCCGCGCGCTTTTGCATTCGAGAGCGAACCGCTCATGAGCTGCTTATTCCCCCAGGTGCTGCCGTTGTACACCTGGACGTTCGCATCATTATTGGTACCAATAGTTCCCATCAGATATTCTCCGGTCACCGGTGACGCTTTTGTGATCACCCAGTTGATCGGCGCAAGCACGGTCAGCGCGGATGATTGCGCGCTCCATGCAGTACCATTCCAGATACGATACTTCGGAGTCTGTTGCACTCCTTCGCCGTAGCCAATGAGCGCTTCTGAGGTCGAGGTCGCGACGCGCAGTGTATCGGTCGAGAATGTCTGAAGTCCGGTGAGTATGTCGCTATTCCACTGCCCGTCGGCAGTTTGGAACCAGGTCGAGACCACGACCGTCGTATCGATAGTAATGCTATATACATTCGACCAGAATGAATTCACATTCGACGCATTCACATCTTTTGCACGTACACGCCAGTAATATGTCGTTGATGATGCAAGCGCATAGACTCCGGGAGGAGTGTACTGGATGGTGTCTCCAGAGCGGTACGGACTGGTGTCGGGATTGTTGGTCGTATCAAGCCAGCCGGATGAAGTCGTCGCGGAGTTCACGGTCGTCGATGAAGTGAATGACGAAGAGGTCGACCACGAGATCTCGTACTGCAAGTCGGCTGAGAACGGATCGGTCGCAGCAAAAATGAATGTCGGGGTGCGGGTCGCGGTCTTTTGATTATCAAAAGGTGCGGTAAGATTCGGTGCATTTACTTTATTGCTCCAATTGATGGTCCAATCGAGTAATTTTGGCGATCCGCCGCCGGTAGTGAAATCAACGCGCGGTCGTATCGCCGCATAAGTATCCGGATCAACACCGAGAAGCGACGTGGTGCTCGCAGTGAATCCTGCAGAGTTGCCGGGAAGATCAACGTCTGGGATAAGATTCCATGAACTGGTCGAGGTGAAGTATTCGAGACGGGCTTTCACGGTCCCGCTTGATGTGGTCGACGCGACTTTATAGCTTCCCCATACGGTACCGGTCGCTTTCACACTGAAATCAACTTCAGGTCCCCACACAGTACCGACGGTCGATCCGATGTCGACCCATACTGCATCTGATGTTGACGAATTCGCGGTTGAGAATGTTCCCTCCTGGAATTGCGATGTCGTGGTCTGATGCCAGGTCGATATGGTGACGGTGGTGTCGATGGTGAAGCTATACGATGTGGACCATGATCCCCAGCTACCTGAACCGTTCGTGTCTTTTGCGCGTACACGCCACCAATAGGTAGTACCGTTTACGAGTGCGGTCGCTTGGTAGTGAATATTCTGACCACTGGTGAACGGCGCTTTGTTCGAGGGTTTATCGAGATTATCGAACAACTCCGGGTTGACCGTCGAATCCTTGTCGATGACCGGCGCAGTGAACGATGCACTTGTATCTACTTGGATCTCGTAGTCAAGGTCATCCGCCTCAGAATCACTGCCGACAAAATTGAAGTTGGGTATCGTCGTCGAGACTTTCTCGTTATCGAACGGGACAGTTTCAAGTGATACCTGATTCGGCTGACTGTTGGTGGTCGCCTGCGGATAGTTGGTGTAGGTATCAAGCGGGGTACCGTCGGAGAGCACCATACGGAAACAATAGTTGGTCGATGAGGTCGCAAGATTGTCCTGAATGACCCAGTCCCACTCTCCATATTGTCCCATGGTGGTGGTCGCTGAAACTCCGGGAGAGTTGTTTGCCTCAACATAATTCTGGGAGGTATTCGAAAGTGAAAGCAGCGAGGACGGGAGCGTCACACCGTCGGTGACCGAAGTGTTGTTGTATCCGCGCCACACTGCACTCCCCGCTCCTATTGCACCGACATCACTCCAGTTGAGTGCTGATGTACAGTCAGTTGCGGCGACATACTGTAGCTTGAATGCTTTGATCGCAGGAGTTGCGGTCGCATTCGCCACACCGACATTCATGCGCAGTCGCAGCACGTCAGCAGGCTTCACCAGAGTCGTGTTCGCATCGATCACATCATCTTCAGTAAGGTCCGCGCTACCCACCGGCCATGGATCAGTTGGGGTTACCGCATTCTGATTTGAATACCAAAAGAAATCATTCTGGGTCCACTGCACGATACCGGTGAGTCGCTTGGCGAAGATCACTTCGATATACGGCGGGAGATTACTCTCGGTCGAGAAGCCGGTGATGTCGATGGTGTGATAATGACTCTGTGGCGCTTGGCCTGCAGAGCCGCTCGCCTGGAAGATAGTGCCGGTATTCGCTGTGGTCGATGTTGCACCAACGATATCCGGATGCGTATGTGTGAGTGCGCCACCGGCGAGTCCGTAGGTGGACGATGCTTTTGTAAAATTGCCATTGAGGGGTCCGCCCGGATCCGAGAGACTTGTCCATCCTGCGGGCGGAGTATTATCCCACATGGTGATCATGTAGTTACTCATAGTGGTGGTCGGGGCAGCAAGACGTGCGAGGAGCATCTCGCGATACGGCGGCTCAACATTCATGGTGCTCGTGGTCGTGGTCGAGAGCTGGTGGGTATGCAGTGTTGCAGCAGCAATACCGGGTCCTGTGCGCGAACGAAGTCCGGTTTCAAGCGGTGACGAAAGCGTACCTGTCGCACTGTGGTTGTGCGTGTTCGATCCGCCTATTGATCCGGAGGTTGATGCCGCATACGGATAGTAACCATCCTCGGCAGAGTAGCGGAGCCATCCGGATGGGAGTGATGACGAAGCAACATCAAACAATACTATGGTGCTGGTCGGAAATGACGCGGGCTCACCGGCACTGTTGTACTGCAGAACACGAAGTGAGCGATAGCGCGGCAAGGTAGAGGTGGCACCTATTTGAGGCGTCAGTGTATGCGAGTGAGTTATTGGAGTGTTGAGCGTATTGGTGGTCGTGATCTCACCGACTCCGTTGGTTGAGGTTGCATACACGGTCGCAGATGCGGTCGGCGAGGTAGTCGAGAAGCCGCCGGTGCCGCCGGCAGTGGTGCTTCCCATGGCGAATTTCTGGTAGAAGATGCCGCCCGATGTACATGAAAGACATGACCATCCTGCGGGTATCTGCGTATCATCGTCGTAATACACCATCATCTTTCCCGCAGCATCTGATGCTATCTGCCACTTGCGGAGTTCGGTGAACGTGAAATTACCGTCTAGGGCTATCGGACCGAGTTCATAGAGATACGGCGAACGGTCTGGGGCATCGAAGATGTACGAGAAGTTGAGCACCGCACCCTTCTTCATATCGACCGCCCATGTCGCTGTGATGAAGCTGTGCTCGTCGTCGCCCCACTGTAGATCCGCATTCCCTCTATCGATCATGACGAAGTCGCCGGGAAGTCGCTCGGTGATGTTGCCCTTGAAATCATCGACTGCAGTGACCTTGATCTTCATCGGGTAATGCGCGACCGGATAGATACGGGTCGGTCCTTCGCGCTCGATGATGATAGGCACACGCGGCTCGACACTTATCGTATCAGTGATCTGACTTGCAATATTGCCGTCCCGGTCGAGGCGTACGAGTTTTACCTGATAGGTGCCAGTCGCGATATTCGGATCGAAATGATATGTCGCACTATAGTCGGGCACATCGACCACGTTATTGCCGTTACAGACTCCCGATGTCTTCACCGGCACTTCGGTCTCAGTCGAACTTGCCGAGCCACTTTCCGGCTGCGTGATCCACAGCTTGAGATTCGCGTCACAAATAGTATTGCCGTTATCCGAGAGCGCACCGATGGAGATGTCTGCATCCTCACCCGGAGTGAACACCGACTTATTCTCGTTTATCGCAAGTACTCCCCAGTAGAAATCGAATTCATCGACATAGGTCGCTCCACCCTCTTCTATTTCGACATGCAGCGTGTATTTGCCCGGGTGCAGGTGCTCCTTGGTATTGTTCAGCGTCAGTGACCACTCATCATTCTGTCCGTAGGTAATGTCGTACTCTGCAGGGAGTTCGCCAAATAGCGGATGCTTCAGTGTGACTTTCGTGACAGCAAATTGATCGACACCAAATGCACTGCGTATCCCCTGCGCGAGCGAATTCGACTGGGGTGTGTATTTGAAAGTGAAGCCGGGTCTCTGTCTGATGGAGAACTCACGCTGATCCGTCATGAGCTTGTCGACATGTTTCTTTTCATTTCCGTTCGGATCAACATCAAGCACACGATGCTCTCCCGGGACCACGAACTCCTCGTCGCCAAATGTGACGCTCGGATGATTCGGTGCATGGGCACGCAGCAGTGCATTACCGAGAAGGATGCTGAATGGGTGTATGTTGCCACCGAGTGCTACAGTACCTGCACTCTCTACTCCTGCCATGAATAGCGTCGACGTGCCGATAGCACGGACACTCGAACCAAGTACAAATGAGCTTGAAGCAATGAGCATTGCTTTGCCCGGACGCACTCCGCGCGGTTCACAACTGGTCTCATCAAGCTTCACTCCCTCCGGGTCAAATACCCCTATCTCGGTGGTGCCATCACTAGGCGCGCACAGGAGTGCGATGCTCTTGGCATCTTCCGGCAGCACATAACTTGCACTCCACTCATCGCGCGGAATGAAACTCGAAAGATGCGTATCAGAATGGGCCATCACACTTGCTGGATGAGTGAGGGCTGATACTGCAAATGCGTCGGCGAGTTCGGGTACCCCGGTTTGGCAATGGATGAAGTTCGTCGACATACCTTCGCGACGTCCGTCGACTTCTTCCTTGCCGCCGCTTGAGCAATTGAGTGAGAGAGCTGATCCGTCTTCGCCGTAACCTGCGGTCACATTGCCGACTGCGAAACCGTAGAGTGTTTCACTCGTCGCGGGATAGAGCGGCGCGGATGGCGAGTGATCTGACGCACTTCCGCCGCCCTCAGAGGTGTCCGGCCCGATGAGTGCGATGACATCGGTAGTGGCATCGATACGGTGTGATGCGGAGAGTGCTACCGGGGTCGAGAGTACGGTTCCGAATAACGGATCGAGCGACTGCGAATCACTCGCACCACTGCGTACTTCGGCATGCGAAACATCGTCGGTCACCGCCGAGAGCGATAGCATGTGTCCGCCCGGAAGACTTGGTGCGACAAAATGTTCACCGGCATATCCGATAGGCACAAGCTGCGCATCACCACCGAGCGTCTCGAGCGAGAGGACGACCGGGCCGTCTGCGAACACCATGGTGCCTGGAGTAAGACCATCGAACAGTGTCGACTCGCCGCGCTTTAAACTCACATCATCATGCACCCCGGCGCGCACCTTCACCCCCTCAGCAGTGGCTATCACCGAGAGTGTCATGTCGTGCTGAGAACCGCCGACGATCATTGCGCGCGCGGTGAGCTCGTCGGTGCGGAACGGCGCCGCAGGGTCACTCACAGGGTCGGCATCTTTGTCTCCGTAGTAGAGATACAGCTGTGTACTCGAGGATTGATCCGTATACGGCACCCGCACCCAGACAAGACCTTTGTGTGCTGCATAGTCAAACGATGCGAGCGAGTAAGGAAGCTCATGCTCTCCCGTGTCATCGACGAGCCGTATATCCGAACCATTCGCATTTACTCTATCCCAAAAAGTTTTTGGAAGTGTATCGAGCGCGATAGGTGCAGCGAAAGTATGCTGATCAAGCGGGACCGTGACAGCGACCGTGACCGGGATGCGATAATTCCATGAACCATCCCACGAAGACTTGAGGAGTCCATAGGCGCCACTCTCCGCGGCACCTTCGATATAGAAATCGCCTCGGCCGTTCGCCGGCATCGTCAGATCTGCACGCAGATACGCAGTCTGTCCGGGGAGGAGCAGTATCGAGTCACCGATATATGAGACCGGGGCCTGCGACTCGGGTATCGCATCTTTCGGAAGCTGTCCGAGAATGAAGTCGATGGCCTTTGCAAAGATCCCTCCCTCATCGCGGAACGATCCATCGGTGAGTGATACCTGCGACCAACCGCTGCGGAACTCAGTATCTTCAGTGAGTCCGACCTTTGCACCGGACTGTATGCAGTTGGTCTTATCATCATTCAAACTGCTACACGACTCTACCTCTTCGGTGTCGACGCACTGGTACTTCGCTTGTGTGTCAGTCTGTGCGTCAGTCGAGGTACTTGCCGTCCAACCGCTCGCACAGAAATATCCGACCGAATCATATTTGAGCGTCCCAACTTTGTACGGCACATTGCGCGAGTAACGCACCAGGTCTTTGACATGTGCTCCTCCCGCGGGGAAATGAAACTGCAGACGCACCACCTGCTCCTGATCACTGTCATTAGTGACATTGAAATACGACTGTGCGCTTCCAAATGCATGATAGAGTTCTTTGTCACTCTTGATGGTTATCTTGGCATCAGGATGTGTGTCGGCATGTACGAATGAGACCTGAGTTCCCTCAGGAGTAGTGAGGAGGTCGCGGCGGGCTTTTCTGTCCTGTGCGTCTTTTGCCGAAAGCGCGCTGCGCACGTTCTGTGCGGCAAGCGCAAGCTCTTCCGGAGTCGAGCCGGAGAGGCCGTCGCTTTCGTAATGCACATTCACCCACACACCGTCGACATAGACCGATGAATTCTCTCCGCTTTCACGTACATATTCGACAACTACCTTGAGGTCAGCAAGGTCTCTCCAGGCGCCTACCGCCGAGAGGTCAAATGAGAGGTATCCTCCGCGCTGGGCATTAGAAAATTCACCCTTCACTCCCGTATCACCAAGATAGATCCACCTGCCCGCATGGTATGCGCGCACTAGGATGCGGTCACTTGTAGCGCCTGCAGCATCAGCGCGACCTGCGAGTGAGAGTTCGAGTGTCGCTCCAGTGATAGGCTTGTCGACGAGTGCGTCCCCAAGTCCAAATCCGACATAGCTCATGAGGTGGCAGGTCAGGCCGAGCGTGGTGCACGATGCGATAGTGTAGGGATCGTCAGACATCGGGGTCGCCTGCGCAGTGCTGCTGCTTTGATTACTCAGATTGCTTCCCGGGGCACTATCCTGATTAGTCTGATTAGTCTGATCGAGTGCACTCACCGGCAGCGGTGCGGTGTCGGTGCTTACGCTGGTGGTCGCAGCAAGTGCTTCAGAGCTCGACGACATAATGTTTGTGGCCGGTACATCATGCGCGAGTACGGTCGTTGCACCGACAATGAACTTTGCAAATTGCTTCAAGCGCTTGCCGAGCGACTGCGGTGATGCGGGCGTAGGCGATGTGAGATCGATACTCGGAATGAACGGGTTTGAAAGTGGTGGGACGATGACATCAGGAGAGGCAGCAGATGATGCACTGTTATCACTTGAAGTATTACTAGTCGTGCTGCTTGCGGGAGTGACCGCATCATTTACTGTATTTATTATTTCTCCTCCGGTCGGAAGTGCAGTCGGTATCAAGGTAGGCACTGAAGTCGAAGCACTTGCGTCACCTTCTCCAGAAGTCGTCACTGCTGTTGCGGTGGCAGAAACAGCGTAGGTACCAAAGCGAAGGTATGAAGAATTTGCAATATCAAAATCTGCAAGTTCAGCTTCAGGTGAGAGGTCCTGCCCAAGTGAGTTTGTTTCGTTATTCCAGCCGTCGACAGTGACCGCTGACGGGAAGACGTAGACATTCGCCTCCTTCTGCGCGAGCACAAACTGTGAGACGAACCAGCCCGAGAAAAATACGGCCAAGACCACAATAGCGATACGTGTGCGCGTTGAAAACGCATGAACGATCCTTCGTAAATATGTTCTCAAAAGTTGATACATGGAAACAAACACCACTTCCTCCAAAAAGGATTGGTTACCTCATAATTTTACCAAGAAAATGAGAAAATATGGCTTATTTTAAGGTTAAAATTGATGTTAAACCATGGCTCAACGGTGCGGTTTATTCGCTGAGACGAAAGTTGTCCACAGCATTCTCGCGCGCGCGCGTCCTTATTAATTCAAAACTTGACTAGTACGCGTGTAACGTGTTTTAAAAAACAATTTTTTAAGATTATTTTTGGAAAAAATACACCAAGTTTTATCGCAATATAACTATAATTTCTTTACATTTTATATTGCGAATCAAGCAGAGTTTAGTGTGAATTTTTTTAGGCTCATCTTATGAAAGACACACGGTCGGCGCTTTCCAACGAGCGCCGCCGTCACTCTCGTTCAAGCGGTCTCATAAGAATGAGACACCAAGCCGCTTGAACTCCGAGAGGTCTTTCAAAAGAGAGTCTCTGCGGGGTGGAATTTATATACCCCAAACGAGCTCTACTCATTAACCTGCTATCCATAATTACACTGGGACTTAAAATTTGTTACATCGAGATCAGGTCGAATCATCCCATTTTCAAACACATGCACACTGTCTCTTCCATACGGACCGCTTCCCCAGTCATCAACTTTAAAGGTGTGCTGATCAGCTCCAACAACTCGTTTGGCACCAAAATAAACATATTGTGCATCCTTGCTGTACGGTCCTGGCCTGCAACCCTCTTTGACTTGAAAGGTGAGTGGGGTAAATGAGTCTGGTTGAGCGACGTCTATTTTTTTATCAAAATAGAAAACTGCTGCTGTGTCTTTGCCAAATTCATCAGCATATCCACCGGTTGAAATGACTTGAAATGATGAGGGGTCTGCTCCTTCTACGAGTATGCCGCGAAAGTATACATGCGATTTGTCGTGTGCATAGCGATCAGCATCTCCGATTGATCCTCCATACCCGTCACTCCTATCATTGGGATCAAATAGTACAAAAGTTTCTGGGTCAGCGCCATCAATCTTCTTTCCTTTAAAATAAACTCCATGCGCATCCATGATGTATGAAGGGGCACCTGTAAATGAAGCTCCAAGCAAAGCACGGAGAGTCGCAACATCTACCTGCATGCTTGATTCCTGCAGTTCTTTGGTTGTTAAATCAAAATAGAATACGTGCGAAGCGTCTTTATACAATTCGCCTGAAAAAAATGAAAAACTCTTTGCATCAATACCTGACATTTCTCTTCCGGCAACATACACATGCGCATCATCTTTTGCTATGCCATTCTCTCCAACAAGTAGAAATGTTGCTGGATTCGCACCTATGAGTTTCACAAGACCCTCTCCGGTCAGAGTGAGTACGTATACCGAGTGTGCGTCACGGTAATAGTAATGGAAGAAATATGGAGATGACAATTCTTGCGGGTCGACATGAAAAAATGTGATAGGGTCAGCGCCAGAAATAAGTTGTGACAAAAAGAACACATGCTGTTTGTCTACTCCAAACGGTGCCCACACGCGCGCAGTAAACGATGCAGGGTCAGCATCGACGATGATTTGTGTCACGACGTCAGGAGAGGTTGTCGAGTGCTTAAAAAAATATACAGCGTGTGCGTCTTTTGCATATGTGTTACTGAAATATTCAAAGGTGCTGCAGTCTACCGGAAAGGTCTGTGAAGCTATTTCAAAGTAGTGCTTGGCTTCCCACCATCCACCACTAAGCTGCGGGCATGTTTTATCGCTAGCGACTTGTACAGGTCCAAATGCACTAGGCACCTCAAGTGCCGGTGTATTACTTCCAGTCGCGCTCTTAGAGGCAACGTTCAGAAAATGCATCTGGGTATTCACCTTAAGTATCACAACCCCAACAAGGAGTACGAATAGCAGGACCAGGAGAGGAAGATATCGTTTCACCGTCTGATTATATCGTTTCTGCAGGGAAGCTACGAGGGGGGGTAGAAGAAAACTACATCAACAATTTGCGGACGTCTTCGACTTCCTTCGAAAGCAATTCTTCAGAGAGATCGATCGCTTCATTGATGTTCATCATCACTTCCCTGTCCTGAGATGAAGGGTTGGGTTTCTGAAATAGTGCTCCGACTTGTTCGCCGACTTCTTCACGCAATGCAGAAAAAATATTTCCCAGATTGTCACGCACTTCATCCGCTTCACGCTTAGCGATATATTTCTCATGACGAAATGCATTACGTTCGTACCACAGGTAGCCGATGACAAAGAAGATGAGCGAGATAAGGACAATATCAAAAATCAGCCGCCAGTCGGTCGGCTTCGGCTCTGCATCATCAGCTACTTTTTTTGCGGCAGCAGCGAGATCGACCAGAGAGAAATTGCCGTTCCCTGTCGCCTCAGTGCTATTACCGGCTTTATCGAGTGCATTGAGTTTGATCGAGTGAGCGCCGGGAGACTGTCCGGAAAGGGTGTAAAACCCGATAGATACCTCGGCAAGCGATATTTTTATCCCATTGCCGCCGTCGACCGAGAGTTCGTAATGATCGACACCGGAGAGTGTGTCAGTGGCTGAAAACTTAATGACCACATCTGATGAGGATGCGTCTGTTTTCACGTCCATCGTGAAGGGTTCAGGTGGGGTTCGGTCCACTAATATCTTTTTGTGCGCCGTCGGTCCGAGTCCCGAGTCATTCTTGTACCGCAAGTGGAAATACATCGGACCGTCAGTGAGCTGGTCAAACTCCTTATCACTAATGGCCGGATCATAATTCGTGACCGGTGTAGTCGATGGAGACTGATCGAGCGTGAGTCTGACCGCGGTCACATCCGGCGGGAGGTCCCAGGTGAATTTTGCTTTCGGTGCGCTCGAATATTTATTTTCGTCGGTATGTGAAGGCGACGTGATGTTTGGTAAGTCAGGTTTTGAACTACCACCTCCATCCCCTGTGTCTGCGGGTGGTGCTGGAGGCGGTGGTGGAGGGTCGGCGGATTTCGCTCCGATATCGTATGCTCCCCCGGTTTTGTCTCCGGTAATATCAGTTCCCTTCCCGTCTGCAGCAAGGACCGAGCCGGTGCCGTACGTGATCGTTGCCTTACCCTCTTTGAGGGCTTTGAAGGTGATAGCAAGAACCGACTTTTTGCCGGTGAGTGCTGCTGTTCCTCCTCCTCCAAAACTCAGTGTTCCGTCGGTGTTCGAATATGCCGGCTCGTCCGGCCAGAATGTAAATGGCGAAGCGGTCTTTGAAATGCTTTGTACTTCGAGTAGCGCTTTGTCGAAGGTGAGTTTTGCTCCGACCGAGTTGAACGGGTCGGCAGAATCAGTGACGATACTGACGGTAAATGTTTTGCCTGCCGCATAACTCCCGCTGTCGGGCGAGAGTGAGAGTGTCGCCGCTGCCTGTGCATACAGCGGTAGCGAAATGAACAGCGTGAGAGCGAGTAACGCTCCCCTAACGAGTCTGACTTTTTTTAGTAGTGTAAAAGATGACAACATGAAGAGAGTGGAGGCAGAGCAAAAGCCGGAAGCCTGGAAACGCCAGTGCTATGCCGATTCTACTCGCTCGACATGCATGCGCATCTTGTTGGTGGTGTGACCCTTCAGCGGCAGGTGAAGTACCAGTACGCCGTCTTTGACCTTGGCTTGTGCAGCAGCAGCATCGACCTCCTGAGGAAGGATAATTTGTCTGAAGAATTTGCCCCAATTGCATTCCTCGAGCGTGAAGTCCTCACGTCCGACGACGCGACCCTGCTTGATGATGAGCTCAGCTTCATTCTCCTGCTTGATAGGAGAGAGGTCCATCGGGCGTATGGAGGAGCCCTGAATGGTGATGACGTCGTTATCACCTTCGATGGAGACATCGAGATTCTTTATTTCCGTACCGGGGACCTGTGCGTAGATGACTATCTCCGCATCTGACTGCTGGACGTCGACCGGCAGCTGCGTCACACCCGAAGGCACTTCGGACTTCTGTGTGTGTATCGGCTCGGCGGTATGATCATCCGTCACTCCGACACCTTTTCCCTTCAATTTTTGCAAGAACGAACTCATAGAATAAAGTACAAATTAATTGCTAATGCGCTCCCTCCGAACGCACGAAAACGATTAGTTACATTATACGCTGTCTATGCAAAACTGCGCAATCAGTTTGTGGGTAATCCGTGGACAAC
>JAYTVK010000120.1:0-2884 GCA_043744595.1 Candidatus Lloydbacteria bacterium | reverse complement strand
CTCTTGTGGCGGGAATACTTTCCGCTCCAGTACTCTTCACTGCATCGTGGGCACACGTGAACCCGCCAATGCTCGCACTCACCTTCCTGGTATCGCTGCTTGCGGCATTTGCATTCATCGGCGTCACGCGCGGAGTACGGCATCTTGATATCAGCACCTCATCATCGCTGTTTCTTCTCAGTCCGTTTCTCACCACACTCTTAGCCTTCGTGCTTCTAGGCGAATCACTTTCACATCTACAGTTCACTGGAATAGCGCTCATTGCACTCGGAACCTATATTCTTGAGACCACCCACACCATGCGTTTTGGCGAGTTCATAAAGAACATGCTCGGCGACCGCTATACCCGCTACATCCTCATCGGACTTCTGCTCTATAGTTTCTGCGCACTCGGCGACCGTATCATTCTCTCCCGCATGATGGTCGAGCCAAAACTCTATGTCGCACTTATACAGCTCTTCTTAGCACTCGAGTTCATCATCATCGCGCTCTATTATAGAGGAGGTATCATCGCGCCGCTGCAAGTAATGAAAAGCGAATGGAAGAAAGTCCTGTTCATCGGCATACTCACTACGCTCTACCGATGGATGCAGTCGGAAGCGACCGCACTTGCGGCTATTGGACTCGTGGTCGCAGTCAAACGCTCATCGACACTCTTCACCACCCTTATTGGGGGTGGCATGTTCCACGAACGCGAGCTGCTACGCAAAAGTATCGCCTGCCTCATCATGATCGTCGGGGTCTATCTGATCGCGCTAAAGTAACGCTTGCACGACACACACGCGCACACAGCAAATACTTGACAATCAAGGTTTTTAGTGATAAATTGTCTCTACCACCCTGTTCCCCAAAATAAACGAGGAGTATCCAACAATGAGATATCTGAGGTCACTGAAAAAGCGCATTGCAGCCATGCTGCCCTGGCGCCCCGTACCAGGTTCTTCCCCGCAGCATCCGTTGGTGGTGATCCACGATTACCCAGACGAACTGGGCATCTGACAACACCCCACCCAAGGCGGGCTCGATCACACGAGCCCGCCTAAATTTTTTCCTTTTTCATGATATTTACTGGTGTATTTGGGTTTTTGGCAAAAATTCGAAAAAAGTGCAGCATGCTGTACCTTTAAGGCTGTTTCTGCTAGAATTCAAACCTACCTGTGAAAGAAAAGATCCGTATCAATCGAGAGATCCGCGCCCCGAAACTTCGGGTTATTGACGATGCGGACGGCAATCTAGGCACCATGACGACCGATGATGCGCTCAAGCTTGCAGTAGAGAAAGGTCTCGACCTTATTGAGATATCTCCCAATGCTGTCCCCCCGGTTGCAAAAATCATGGACTATGGTAGATTCCAGTACATTGCGCAAAAGAAAGACAGGGATGCACGCGCAAAGGCTCACACGACCGAAACTAAGACCATTCAGATCAAGATCGGTACATCCGAACGAGATCTGGAACTGAAGGCCAAAAAGAGCTCAGAATGGCTTAAGGAAGGCCATCGCGTGAAGCTCGACCTGTTCCTCCCCGGTCGCACGAAGTACATGGAGCCAAAGTTTCTCGAGGAGCGACTAGACCGCATCCTAAGGCTCGTCTCCGAGGAGTATCGTGTCTCCGAGCCTCCCAAAAAGAGCCCGAAGGGACTGACGGTAGTGATAGAGAAATCAGCCGGGAAGAAAAAGGAAGATTCTAAACCCGAGAAGTCAGAGACACCGCAGAAAAGCCCGGAAAAAACTGAAAACGTAGCGAATGTAGCAAAAAAATAACATGAAAACCAACAAATCATACTCAAAGCGCCTCAAGGTCACCAAAACCGGCAAGATCATGGCTCGCAAAGCAGGTATCAATCATTTCAATGCAAAGATGAGCCGTGCGACCCAGCTCAATAACAAGAGTCGCCGCACCATCGTCATGACCCCAAAGAGTCGCTCTCGCTTCCTTACCGGTATCGGCAAATAAGCCAAATAGAATAATTAACTATATATGTCACGCGTCAAACGAGGAGTCACTTCAAACAAACGTCGCCGCAAGGTGCTGAAAGCAGCTAAGGGTTATCGCCATGGCCGCTCAAATAAGGAGATCGAAGCAAAGGTAGCCCTCCGCAAGGCCGGCGTCTACCAGTTCGAACACCGCAAGGACAAGAAGAATGACTTCCGCCGCATGTGGCAGGTGAAAATGAACGCCGCACTCCGCCCTCTCGGCTTCACCTATTCGAAATTCATCGGTACAGCGATCAAAAAGAAAGTATTGCTCGACCGAAAGATCTACGCGACACTCGCAGAACACAACCCTGAGACATTCAAACGTGTCGCAGAGGAAGTGATGAAATAAACATCACAAACACGACTCAGATGAACAAAAGGCCCCCTCGGGGCCTTTTGTTCATCTGAGTGTTTACCTGAGTTTATTTGAGTTTCACTGTGCCACTTTCGGGCGGCAGCTCGGTATCGATAATTGAGAATTTCTTTCTGCTTAATACCCGACCATCTGATGTCTGAACAGTGACTCGCCATAGGCCTGCGGGAGCAAAATCTTTTTGAGAATAGCCCCGGTACCCCCCGGCTCTTCCTCCACGTATAGGAAATTCAATTTTTCCGGCATCGGTCCACTCGCCTTTTGCCTCATCAAAGTACTGCCACAAGTGCGTAATTGGTGTAGTCAATTCTGCCGGTGCATAGACCGCACTATAAAAATAGACCGGCTCATTTTGAGTACGGTGATATACTACTGGATTCCAATATGACAAATACTCTTCTCTCCAGGTGAGGCGCTCGCTCACCCCAAGGTATCCACCCTCACTGTCACGCGTGACCGAGTGATACACCCCATCGATGCGTGTGACAAGCGGAATGGGCGGAATGATGTTCATGAAGTAGCATGTAACAAA
>JAYTVK010000119.1:0-9760 GCA_043744595.1 Candidatus Lloydbacteria bacterium | reverse complement strand
CGCAATCGAACCACTCACACCATTGATTTCGATGGTGTCAGCATGAATGTCAGTAATGCATCCAGTCGGGTAGATCTCGACCGCTTCATTGCAACATCCACACTTCACGCGCAGGCTTGGAGATGTCCAGCGGTTTTTCGAAATCCGGCGACGAGTACGTCGGGTGATTCGCAGGTCATGTTGTCCACCCGGAACCTTTTCAATCTTGGGCATGGTCTCTACTCCTGTAAAAGCCGTAGAACGGCGGGAACTGCTCAACCAAGACTATAAGACTTCTTAGGCTTTTTGTAAATCTACCCAAAATTTTTGCCAAAGGTACATTTCTCTTACCATTTGGCCCCAATTTTTCCTACTTGCCTCACAAACCCTAGATGCATAATGGGTTATACTTGAAACATGAAAGTATGGTTATTTCTTTTGGCAACACTCATGTTGCAGGAACTCTTCTCTTCTGCGGCAGTACTTACACCTCTGTATGCCGGACACTACAGTATCTGGCAGATACATCTCACTTTCATCATCGCCACGATACTTGATATCCTCATCGGATACTCTGTTGGTAGTTATATCAAGAGGAATGCTTCATCAAATCGCTTCGTCACCTTCATAGAGAAAAAGGCAGCACGGTACATGCTCCTTTCGAGGGGTACCACACGAAGACGTCTGGCATTATGTATATTCGGTCCTCCACTCTTTCCTGTCACTGCGTTCTTCGCACCGCTCATCGGCTACTCATTCTCTGAATGCTTCGCTCTACTTCTCTTTGGGGAGATCACATTCTGGTATGGGCCGGAGTGGCTCTTGATACTTGGACTACACACGTTCGTCGGGAGTCATCTGTGGATGATAAGCATCATCCTTATACTTATCTTTTGGGTGTACCCTCTGTTTAAAGACAGTTTCTTTTCACGGAAGTGAGTCCTGGTCTCCAGAAAGTACCCGTACCCTGGTGGGCATTGCCTTTTGTTTTGCAGTGCGTATTATTCGCCTACAATTGAATATAAGTGATCTAACCCCATTGAGCAATTGATGGGTATGGTCAAAAACCATACCAAAGCTTCATGAAAAAAAATATTATTGCGATCTTTTTTTTGTTTTTCCTTTTTTTAACACCTGGAACAACATTTGCCGCAAGTGGTGCCTGCTCCTCGCATAACGGTGTAAATTGCTTGATGGGTAGACAAGAAAATGGAACGGTGCACTGTAATGATGGTTGGACTGATAGCGCAGTATCATACGACTTTACAGTAATGTGCCAGCAGAGCAAATCTCCGGATCAAATGATTCGTGAGGAATATTATAGAAGTCAGCGAGGTATTGTAGCTACATTTCAAAATGTTACGACGATGTCTGATTATAATAACTGTATGAGCACGATGTACCAGAATTCCAGATATGTCGATAGAATGGATTCGTGTATTTCATATCAAAACTCGATAAACACAAGAAAACTAAACACAACATCATGTCCCGATAATTCTTCCGTTTGGAGTTATGATAGTCGCATGTGCATTTGCGACGAAGGATATTATAATTATTCCAAAACTGCATATGAGCAACAAGGCTTTTGTGAAAAAGGCAACCCACCGATTCGCTTGGATCAAGCGCTTGAGCAGGGCAAGATAAACTTATCAAAAAACAATATAACTGCCCAGAAAACAATAAGTGTTCCTAATCCCACCACACCCTCAGTAGTCCCAGTCAGTGTTAAGGAGGACGTTCCGATCAATCAACCTAAAGAAACACCATTCATTTACAAGAATACGTCGGCAGCATCAACCAGTGTCCGTAATGCAATTATTACTGATACTGCTGACCTTCGTAAATGTCCATCAAGTTCATGTGAGTCACGTGGGAGCTATTCTAAAGACACGACATTCAGTATTAATCAGCTATATAACGACACAAAACTTTGGTATCGGGGTGAAACGCCAGATGGAAATGACGGCTGGATTGATTCCACAGTTCTCTCTGTTCTGCCTACACAAGTCAAACAATCAAGCGTCATTTCGCCAATAAGCACTAGTGGCACAGATGTATCATCTGAGAGCAACCCAGGACTTTGGCACCGAATTATCGGTTGGTTCAAGTTCTGGTAATTTATTTAAATATTTTTTATGAAACACAAAAATCATACCTACGTTATTATCGCCGCACTCCTCTCAATCATCGCCCCATTCACGGGATTTCTGGCCTATGGCATCTCTACTCTTATCGAGAAAGGGTTATCTGTAATGTATTGGAAGTTCAGTATTGAGCCCTTTGGCTTTTCTTTCGATGGCCACACAACGGACACGTCAGTGTGGGTTGTAATGTTCGCGTGTTATGCAATTTCCGCATTCTTGATCTGGAAGCTCTACAAGCAATATAAAGCCGGAGTCATAAGTAGTCGCATGGTCATTTATCCTGCTATTATTTTAGGACTAAGCATTGCATGGCTAATTTCGATAATGCTATTAGGAAGGGGGGTAGTGTGATCGAGATAAGTCCGTAATTTTCACAAAAATCGTTAATGTGAAGCCGGAGCCATCCTCCGCCCCCTACCTACCTAGCCTCCTCATTTCGAGTATACTTAACCCATGAACGAAGAAATAAAAACATACATCGCAGGGGAACGTGCCCGTGGGGTAAGCGACGAAGCTATTCGCGCTGAATTACTGAGTAAGGGATGGAAATCTGACGACGTGAATGCATCGCTTGGGGGAGTGGTAAGCGGTGCTGCTCCGTCTGCGCCTATGGGCAAGGTAGCGCGCATAGGCAGGCTGCGTTATTTTCTTGGACCACTTTGCACCATGGGGCCTCTGTTCGTCCTTGTTGCCATGTGGGGTGTCATTGGATATATGCAACAACTGTCTGTCTTTGACTCCGGTTCTTCTAACTCATTTATTGAGAGCATCAATTTTATCATTCCGCTTTTGATGATACCTGCGGTTCTCCTTGGTTTAGTGGGTCTATATCTTTCTATTACGCTCGGGATACGCCGTTGTCATGATATCGGCAACACCGGGTGGTTCCTGCTGCTGACCTTCATTCCATACATCGGATTCATTTTTGGATTGTACCTGTTGTTCAAAAGAGGAGACCCAAATGCAAATCAGTACGGACAGCCATCACCACCAGAGCGTAAATTCTTTGCCGACATTTTCAATTACTAAAGCGAGACTGCGGGCCACCTAATCATCCAGTCCGAACCCGTCGAAGATCTTGTCCATGCATTTTTCTATCCGAGCGAGTCTCGTCTCGACTTTCTTGGCTCCTGAAAAATAGAGCAGGTATCCGCGCTGCCTGCCGGGAGTGAGCTTCTCGAATGCGGTCTTGAGCGCGTTGTTCTTCTCGAGTGCATACTTCCACTCCGGAGCCACCTTGAACTGTGCGGTCTTTTTCATCTTCACCTCCGCGCCTGATCGCTCCACCTTTACTGCTTGTTTCACATACGCTTTTATTGTTGTTTTCAACTTTGCAATTTCTGCGAGATCAGTGAATCGTATCTGGCGCGCTGCCTGTACATGTTTGGTCTGTTGAATAAGCATCTTCTTCTCGTCTTCCATGAGTACACCTTTAAAGAAGAGGAGCGCACAATATTCTTTGAACATATGAATGAGTACGATATTGTTTCCTTCAAGAGTATAGGTAGGGCAGCCCCACTTGAGCTCTTCTGTGAGTCCGGTACCAAGGACGATGGTGCGCAAGAGATTAACCTCTTTTTGCCATTTGGTTTGCTTTGCGAAATACCAGTCTACCTTCGGGTTCATTGCTCCATAGTACAGAGGAGGGAACACGTCTGCAAACTCCAAGAAAATATAAAGAAAGCAAAACCATCCGCCGCCCAAAGGCGTGGATGGTCGGTCGTGAGTATGGTCATTTCCTGCCCGCCAGTATGCGGTCGAATTCGCGCCTTGCGAGAGCATTGTCCGGGTCGCAGATGAGTGCCCGCATGTACTCGCTGAGGTTCATCGGGTCGTAAGTCCTTGTGGCCCAGTAGATGCGCACGCTCTCTTCTTTGGGCCAGGTAGAGACGAGGGCAAGTGCTTCGAGGGTCTCTTGGCTCTTGGGGTCATGCTCCAGGGCATAGCGCAGGTACTTGGTGGCTTCCTTGGTTTGGCACTGCGTCAGAAATATGAGTCCCATGAAGCGGTCGGCTTCGACATCAATGCGTTCGACGCCGATGTAGTGATCGTGCGAGCGGGCAGCAAGTGACAGTCGGAGCGACTGAGCGTCCGCATTCCCGTGGAAGGGAAGGAGAAGCAGGAAGATGGAAAGGAACATCAGGTAGGGTCGCATGAAAGTCTCCGTTTGTTGTGCTTACTCTATATTGCAACTTGAATTAGATATGTCAAATATATCGTGACGCACAGAGAATAATTCGCTACACTGAAGTGTATATCAATAGCATATGTAGATCATGTCACCAAAAGCAAAAAAAATCACTTATTGGACCACAACCGTTATCATGGGATTCGTCATGCTCTCGGGAGGGGTAGGCGACATCCTGAAGCCGGCACCACTCGCGGCTGGTATGGCGCTCCTTGGGTATCCGGCGTATTTCTCCACCATTCTTGGTATATGGAAACTGCTCGGCGGTCTGACTATTCTTGTGCCGGGCTATGCGCGCCTCAAGGAGTGGGCGTACGCCGGTATCATCTTTGATGTGACCGGTGCGACTGCATCACATGCATTCTCGTCTGACTTCGGCGCGACATATTTCCACATCTGGATGCCGCTCCTCATGGCAGTATTCACGCTGCTCTCGTGGTACTACCGCCCCGCAAGTCGCGTCGTCGGTGAGATCTGTAAGCCGAAAGTCGCAGCCTAGTAAGCGCGTCCACCAAGCGTGCCCACATATGATCTCGAAACCAAAGACGGTCGCAGCATATATTGCACAAGCGCCAAAAGAAGGGCGCGCGAGATTGCGCGAGATGCGTATCCTGATAAAGAAATGCGCACCGGGTGCGACGGAAGCAATCAAGTGGGGACTGCCGTCGTTCTCATATGAGCGCATGCTCGTGGCGTACGGGGCATTCAAATATCATATCGGCTTCTACCCGACACCGTCGCCGATCAAGGCATTTGCAAAAGAGCTGAAGAAGTACACCCAGGCGCGCGGCTCAGTACAGTTTCCGTATGACAAACCGCTCCCGCTTGCGCTTATAAAGAAGATGGCACTCCTGCGGGTAAAAGAGAGTCTTGAGACTGATGTGAAGTGGCGCAGTCCGCGTGCTTCTATGAGCGCGAAGAAAAAAGCCAAGAAAAAAACAAAGAAAAAGTCTGCGCCAAAAAAATAAAAATAAAAGAACGCCCGCACACATGTTGTGTCGGGCGTTTTGCTTCATGGCCTTGTCGAAGGCTAGCTGCTCTTGTAGTGCTTCGGGCGGACAAACTCTTCCGCCGCAGCAAGTGAAGGAAAGATCTTTTTCGGAACAACTTCGGATCCGAAGGAGTCGGCCATCCCGCCGAAGTAGCACAGGGCGCTTCGGCGATCTGTCTCAGCGAAGGTCGCAGGTTCGCTCAGGCCTGCCTGATGGCGATACAGAAAGAACTTCGCGTCCTCGCTTTCGGGGCCGGCATCAGCGGGGCACACCATCACCACCAGCTCGAAGTATTTGCCGCAGCGGATTATCTTGTATCCGGTCTTGGGGTCGACCGGTGCCTCTTGTTCCGTGTGTTCCGTGAAGGAGAGGTGCTCGGTAGCGCGCAGGGCCGGCGCGGCGATAGCATCGAGCTCTCCATGCAGCCACGCCATGAATCCTGCCGGTGCTCTGACGTAGTGTTCGCACCAGGCCCCCACCGCTTCTTTGGGAGACAGTGTCACGTCGTCGTCCCATTTCTTGGGATGGAGGCCGTCGAATTTCGCCTCCCAATTGGTGATGAAGAGGCCGTCGCCGCGCAACACCCAGTCCGGGTGCCATTTGTGGCCGTCGGTCGCACTGTGCAGCAGGATCTGCTTGCGGGCTGCTCTCAGCAGTGCGAGTGCAGCGCTGCCTTCGTCACTTGCGATGAAGGCTTCGAGCTCACGGGCGACGAGCCCGATCCTGTGATCACCTGAATCGCGCAAGGGACCTTCTTCACGCACTTCGGTGATGTACACCACGTCGAGATCGAGATCAACTTCAGTACTCTGACTGAGCACATTTGCGATGTTGTACGCAGTCGCCGCTTTCCGCCAGTCATTCATTTGCGTCTCCGGTTGTAAGGCACATGCCTGGAGGTAAAACTACACACTATTTTTTATATGTCAAGTGTTGTTTCTTGAAGCCTTAACTGGAAGATCGCTTGAGATATGCTTCGATCACGGGAGCGATATTCGGAGAGCGATCAAGAGGTAGTGCATCAAGTGCGAACCACTGCATTGCGAGTACTTCTTTTCCTTGCACCGGCTCCTCAGTGATCGTCGCGAGATAATGCACCAGCATGATGGCTTGAGGTCTTTCATGACCAGTTTCAGGAACTTGATTCCATAGGAGAAGGGGGAGAAGTGGCGCTCCAAGTGTTACTGCAACCCCGATCTCTTCTTTCGCTTCACGAATGGCATTCTCTTCAAGTGTCGAGTCTTTGACGACCTTCCCGCCAGGGAACTTCCACTTCAGTTCGGCAAGAGGCTTGTCGCCGTGTTTGACCAAGAGTATTTTCTCGACGCCGTCGCGCTTTTGCACAACAACTGGGCCTGATGCGATCATCGTGTTGAACAGACCTATTTCTCCGGGTACTGCGTTGTTAATGCTCATGTTGTTGAGTTTTTCTTCTCCAGCAGCTCTATGATCTTGTCGAGCTTATTGTCTTCTATTTGTGAGAGGTGGCGCTGCAATTCTTCTATCTCTTTCTTTGCCGCGACATTGGTCTCGTAATCGGCGAGTGATTGCGCGCGGTCGCGCTCGTTCTGTCTGTTTTGCGCCATCATGATGATGGGTGCCGCGTATGCGGCTTGGGTCGAGAATAGTAGATTAAGCAGGATGAACGGATACGGATCCCAGTGCGAGAAATACGCGATGAGATTGAAGATCATCCATAGTATGACGAAGATCGTTTGTGCGATGATGAATGTCCACGAGCCCATCACCGATGCCACCTTGTCCGCGATACGCTGTGCAGGGGAGAGTGCCTCGAGGTGTTTGTGGTGCCAGGTTTTTCCTTCCTTTAGATGCCTTTCCATAGGTTCATTGTAGCACTCGTGTATGTATAAAAAACATCCCCCGCACGTCGCAACGTGTGGGGGAATGATCTGTCTTGACTGCCCGTGTGTCCTGCGAAGCGCGCTTATTCCTTTTCGGGCGAGATGTTGGAGAGGTAGGTGACGTCGCCGTTGCTGTCGCTGATGACTAGGCTGTGCCCGGGCGGCGCATTGCCCAAGAGAAGGGCTTTGCCGGCGATGACATGTATTGAGGTCAGCGGCTCTACTTCATCTGAACCCGTCATGTTGCCTTGCAGTGGGACTCCGGAAAGAATGATGCGCTGCGGCTTCATCGCCTTGATCTGCTTCAGTTGTTCGTCGGTCATAGGACTCCTCATGGTGGTTACGGTGCTTGTTGCCGTAATTGTTATACATGTTTATTTTATGTATGTCAATTTTCTACATATAAAAAGTCCCCCGCGTGCCGAAGCGCGCGGAGGAGAGGTCATTCGGGTAACAAGGCGATGCAGTCGCCCTGCTCCCAGACTTGAGAGAACCGGTAGAAGCGGTCGGCCACTTCGTGCGGAGTGAGCGTGCCGAACGGGAAGATCCCTGAGAGGGAAGCGAGTGCGCTCATGTAGCGACCGGCAAGCTTGTTCTGCTCAGGAGTGGGAAGCGCCGGCTCCTCCATGCTCGGAATGTGCTGCATGTCCATCGCAGCACTCACGAACGTGGGAAAGAGTGCACGGTCATCGAGCAGTTCTTGCCAGTCGTAGCCGGGGAACTCGCGGTCGAGTCCAAGCTCAGCGATCCAGTCTTCGACGACCGCTTGGTCGATCGAGGGATGAATATACTGGTGCGGTGCGACAGTTCCCTTGAGGAAGCGGTACAGAGTGTCGAGCACGATGACATCTTCGCGGGTGGGGAGCTCACCGTCCTTGAGCCTCATGATCGCTTGCGCGGCCTGGAGCAGCTTGTCGTCCGTGAGGTCGGAAGCATTCTTTTCCGCACGTTCGATCATTTCTTGGTTGAAGACTGCGGTGTTGAAAACAGCGCAGGCATCGTGATGGAACGGCGGTGACACGAACTGGTCGATGACCGATTCGAATACCGAGTAGTACTTCCCTGAGCGGTCGATCAGCATGCAAATACGTTCAGACATGAAAACCTCTCTTGTGATGTGCTTTTGAAACGCCATATATATTATATAAGTTTTTATTAGAAATGTCAATTATTGTGTACAAAGAGGCTCATTTTAGGCGTATTTTTGCTATACTGTGGAATAGCACATGAACTACAAAATAAAACTTGGAGCGCTTCTATTGGCATTTTTCGCCTATCTGTATGTATTCTTTCATGCTGATATCGCGGTATATGACCCGAAGGGTGCCATAGGTCTCGCTGAGAAGGATCTCATTCAGACAGCGTTCTATCTCATGCTTTTGGTGGTCGTGCCGGTGTATATCATGATCTTCGTATTTGCACGCCGCTATCGTGCGGATAATCCCGCAAAGCATGTGAAGTACACCCCGGACTGGGCCGACAATACCGCGCTCGAATTCACCTGGTGGGCGATACCGACCGCTATCATCTTCACGCTCGCGACCATCACTTGGAAATCGACCCATGAGCTTGATCCGTATAAGCCGCTCACGAGCACCGTCCCACCAATCACCATTCAAGTGGTTGCGCTCGATTGGAAGTGGTTGTTCATCTATCCCGAGCAGCATGTCGCGACGGTCGGATATCTCGAGATACCGGTCGGCACTCCGGTCAATTTTATGATCACCGCCGATGCGCCGATGAATTCATTCTGGATACCGCAGCTCGGTGGGCAGATCTATGCGATGAGCGGCATGGTCACACAGCTGCATTTGATCGCGGATAAAGAAGGAGACTATAGGGGATCGTCGGCGAACTTTAGCGGCGACGGATTCTCGGGTATGAAGTTCGTCACTCATGCGGTCTCAAAACAAAACTTCGATACCTGGGCGGCACTGGCGCAGCATTCGGATGAGACGCTTTCAAAGACGAATTATCCGCTCTTGGCCGCACCAAGTAAGGATGTCCCACCGGCGTCATACGTCGTGACCGATGATGACCTGTATAATGACATCGTCATGAAGTATATGGCGCCCGATATGAAGGGAATGCCTATGACAAAAGAGCCCGATGTCATGACAATGCAAAAAGAAGGTGAGAAAAAAACTACAAACGTACCTGAGCCGATGAATGGCATGGAAATGCTTCCGCCTCAAAGTGCGGCAAGTGATGGACCACCGCTGTAAACTACTCACATGATCGATATATGAACTTATTTGGCATACTGACATTCAACGACCTTCCCCACGAACCTATTGTCATAGGAGCGGCACTCTTCATGATGCTCGCAGGACTTGCGATCGTCGGTGTGCTGACATATTTCAAACGCTGGAAATGGCTGTGGAGCGAGTGGCTGACTTCGGTCGACCACAAGAAAATAGGAGTGATGTATATCGTGGTCGCATTCGTGATGATGCTGCGCGGATTTTCCGACGCCATCATGATGCGCACACAGCAGGCAATATCGGTGGGGGATAATCAGGGATTCCTGCCGCCCGATCACTACGACCAGATCTTCACCGCGCATGGCGTGATCATGATCTTCTTTGTCGC
>JAYTVK010000118.1:0-9783 GCA_043744595.1 Candidatus Lloydbacteria bacterium | reverse complement strand
AAACGAATTCCACCCAAGATGGCATCTAGTTGATTTGCCTAATAGGATGCTTGAAAAAATACTATTAGATTATTTTTGAGGTCAGGACTCACTAAGTCTTTTGCTGCGCTTCGCTTGCAAAATACTAAGTGGTCACGACCCTGCCTCGCTACCTCGCAAAGCTCGGTACAGCTCTGGCTTCACAAAGCGCAAAAAGCGCCGTGTGGCGCTCTTTGAATTTCGCTTTGTGACCCCACGGGGAATCGAACCCCGATTTACGCCGTGAAAGGGCGCTGTCCTAACCGTTAGACGATAGGGCCAATGTGTCAGATACTAGCACATTTCCTGGAAAAAACTAGGTATTTATGCTAGATTTCACATTACCGTTCGAATGAATTTTTGGAGATGTGGCTGAGCGGTTGAAGGCACCACACTCGAAATGTGGCGTGGGGGAAACCCCACCAGAGGTTCGAATCCTCTCATCTCCGCCTTGATTTTCATGCACAACATTGATCTTAAAAAAATATCGCAGTTACTCACTCAGAAGACGGGGGAGAAGGTTGAACTGACGAATATTGAGAAGGCGGGGAGCGGTTTTCATAGCGATGGATTCAAGATCTCGACCGATGACGGAAAAACCTTCTTTTTGAAAAGAGTAAAGTCGCTTGAAGGGGGTTTTGAATTCCCTGAGCGAAGAATCTCGTCGCTCTTAGTAAGTGACAGTATGGCTCGGCGTGCGAATCAGTCACCACGCCCGATAGGAGTCATTTTGATGAAAGATGAGCATGCACAGATAGCACACGATATCAGCGACGACCACACTATCTACCATGTGCAGGAATTCGAGACTGCTGCATCGAGCTACCTCGACCTCTTGGATGAGCGTCATGAGAAAGAAGCACTGGATGAGAAAGATGAGCACGAACTCGAGGCGGTCATCGAGTTCATTACTAACCTCCATGCGATCAAGCATCCCTCTGTCGACGAGAAGATAAAAAAAGCGGTCTACAACGACGGCATCCGCGCAGTGATCGTGCACCCTGAGCTTACCTTCACACTGCTGCATGATTTCCCTCACGACTATCCGCATCTGCCGATAGAAGATCAAGAGCGCCTCATCGGGCTGATGTGGGCGAACACTCACGACTGGAAAGACCGCACTGACAGACTTTCGGCACTGCACGGTGACTTCTGGGGAGCAAATATATTTTTCAAACATGACGGCTCACTTTTTGCTATCGATTATTCACGCATTCCATGGGGCGACCCGGGCATCGATGTTGGCTGGTGGCTCTCGCAGTATCTGTGGCGTTATCATGTGACCGGCAATCCGTACTTCAAGGAACTCGGGGAGGAATTCCTGCGCCGCTATATCGATGTGACAGGGGATGAGGAGATAAGAAAAGCAGTCACGCTTGCCATTGGATTCCTTGGGATAGTGAATATATACCCCAAATTTCATCCAAATGGGCTCGATAAGGCCCTTGGAGACAACTTTTTAGGGGCAATCTACCAGACACTTGAAAACAAGGAATTTGCCTGGGAAAAAGCGAAATAGGGCGCTGTTGACATATTACAGAATATGTGATTGAATAGAGGCTGCTGTCCATTTCCACTCGTCCCTCAACCATGAAGGAGATAGTTCGTGAATCTCACCCCAAACGTTACCTTTTTCCGCCACGGCGCGACCAATTACACCGAAGAGGATGATGACCTCACCCCCAAAGGCGTCGCACAAGTCGAGGCGAGTGCAGAGGCATTGGCCCGCGACCTCGTCCCGGGTCAGTCGGTCGTCGTGATGTCCTCGCCGCGCTCGCGGGCACAGTACACCGCGCGCATCATCGTGCGAGTGCTCGCGGGGCACGGCTTCGATGTCAGTGACGATCGCATCGCGACCGTCCCCGCGCTCGACGAAGTGTGCGGTGGCTTCAGCTGGCCGCTTCTCTCCTCGTTAGTCAACGGCGGCTCCGTCACGTTCGGTGACGTGACGTACGAGATCGATCCCAAGCTCACCAATCCGGCGGGTCTGTCGGTCGGCAAGTACTTCAACAGTGATGCCGCACACAAGATGTCGCTCGAGGCCCGTCAGCAGCTGCCCGCGGGCTATCTGGCGCATGTCGATGCGATGGAATCGTTCACGGCAGTGGTCGACCGCTTCCTCTCGCTGCTCACGGACCTCTACGGGGTCAATGCGGCACGGGTGGTGCTCGCGGGTCACGATGCGACAGCGGGCTATCCGGCCGAGATCTTCTCGGGCGGGACGCTCACCGGCATCCAGCCTGGTGAGTCTCTCGACATCTCGTTCTTCGACGGTAGCGCCTACGTCACCCGCGTCGGCGAGCTCCGTGAAGGCCGTTCGGACGTCGATCTGTTCGACGAGTACATCAAGTTCTTCTGACATTCTCTCCGCAAGGAGACCCCTCACGCATTTCAAGCTTCGGCTTGGGATGCGTGTTTTCTTTTGTAGAGAGTTGAGCACGGTGTTGGTCTGTGATAGCATGCTTCGTACAGAGGTTTAAAATTTTAATGCACCCTTAGCTGTTTTGGTTAGGCAGCCATGAACATCAAGTTAGTACATACACGCACCCTTAGCTCAGTTGGTTAGAGCATTGCATTCACATTGCAGGGGTCGGAGGTTCGAATCCTCCAGGGTGCACAAGAAAGCAAAGCTTTCGTGGAGGATTCGAAGACCTTGGTGATGTTTTGTCAGCAAAACCACCAAGGTGTACAGCGCCTGTAGGGCGAGAATCTACCATGGCGCAGTAGGAGATAGTAACACTTGTTTCCTCAGCGGTATTTTGCTAATATCCATTACACTTGGGCGGTTAGCTGTTTTGGTAGGTATACGCGGTAAATGGGCGGTTAGCTCAGTTGGTAGAGCGCCACTTTGACGTAGTGGATGTCAGAGGTTCGACTCCTCTATCGCCCACAAGAAAATACACCCGTAAGGGTGTATTTTGTTGTGGCGAAGAAAGCTCAGCTTTCGCTAGAGGAGTCGAAGCCGTTATCCCATATTTACGAACAATTCTTATTGTAAGTAAATGGGAAACGGGTACTGCGCCCGTAGGGCGAGACTTCCACTATCACCCATGAGGCGAAGAAAAAATTATCTGTGACCGACTCCTCCATCACTCTAAATACGACAGTGATCCCGTGAGTTTGCAGTTTTCTGAGAAAGATTGTAGTCTAGACTCGGACTTCAAGGAGATCTCAATGCATAGAATCATGGTGATACAAACACCCGACAAAGAAGAGCGCGTGCTCGGCATCTTCACGCTCAAGGCTACAACGAACACATGCAAGATCGTCGAGGCGCGATTTCCCGGCAAGACAGACCTCGAGATCCTCCACCCCTCATTCGATGGCAATGAACTTGTCATGACATCGAGTACAAGTGTCGGACTCGTGCTGCACTTCTTTCCGGCATGGAGCATCATGCGAGAGGGGTCTCGGAGTGAGGTCACTCATGGGCAAGATCTTCTCGAATTGATCAGGCAGGATCTGCTTCGCTCCGGTTACACCGGATATGTGTGACGAACGCCACCACAACCGCTCCAGCGGTTGTTTTTGTTATCAAAAATAATTGTTACTATCGTGTATGCAAATGCATGTAAATATCCTCGAGCGCTTTTACTGCGTCTCCTGCGGCAATATTGTTCTGATGATAGAGTCCGTCAGTGCAGTCTCCGGCTGCCCAAATGCCGACCGTCTTGGTCATCTGTGTGCGCGGGTCGACGACGACATGTCCGACCTTATCGAGTTCGACGACACCCTTTAAGAAGTCAGTGGAGGGGATGAGTCCGACCTCGACAAAAATACCACTTGCCATTATTTCCTCGGTCTCACCGCTCGTGAGGTCCTTGTAGGTGACACCACTTACGAACTTGTCACCCTTCACCTCGAGTAGCTCGGTATTGGTGATGCCTTTCATGTTCGGATGCTTGAGCACTTTCTCTACCGTGACGGGATCTGCGCGGTATTCGGTGCCACGCTGGAGGAGTGTGACCGACTTGGTGTATGCCAAAAGCTGCGCAGCGGTCTCGAATGCAGCGTTGCCCCCACCTATGACCACGACATCCATGCTGCCATAGAGTGGTCCATCGCATGATGCGCAGTAAGTGACACCTTTATTATCAAAAATGTCTGCACCTGGGACCGTGATCTTGCGGCGAGTACTGCCAACCGTTAGGAGTACGGTCTTACTCTCGTTGACCTCTCCGGCGTCCGTGGTTATTTTGAAACCGCCCTCGATCTTCTCGATCGCGGTAACTTTTTGACCCTCTTTTGTGATCACCACGTCGGACTTGTATTCTTCGAGATGTGCCTTGAAATCAGAAGCAAGCTTGCTTCCTGCAATATGCGGGGTGCCGATCCAGTTCTGAATGTCTTCGGAGACCGTCGATTGACCACCCCATTCTGCGGTCACAAAAAGTGTTTTGAGGCGCTTGCGTGCTGCGTACACGCCGGCAGCTACGCCGCCCGGCCCCCCTCCGATAATTGTTAAGTCGTACATAGTTTAAGATTTAAGAGATAAGAAATATGAGATAAGAAATTCCCAGAAAAGCAGATCGACTGCGTTTGGAATTTTGAGTGTAATACGAAGTTCTGGACCGGATGGGTATTCGCGAGGCTGTATGAGCTATACTGCCTCCGAATCCACGATGGGAAGAACGAGTAGTACGCCAAAATTGCTAACGCAACTTGGAGCGGCGAAGGAAGGAGGGTATCACACCAAGATCATCATCTTCCTCTTCTTCTTTTTCCTGATTGCGCCCAACGGAAATGACGCGAGGCTTATCTTCAGGGACAGTATTGAAGATGGCACGCTCGGAGCCTTCTTTGTCTTTGCGGACCGCATCAGAGAATTTTTCTTTGCTTCCGCCAAATAGTGTTCCGCGGGTCTCTTTTTCTTCTTCTACCTCCTCCTCTTCGTCATCATTCACTTCTTCTTCGATCACTTGGCGCTGTGCCTGTGGAACATGTTTCTCCTGTTTCTTCACCGGAGGGCGTCCTGAAGCATCGGGGAAGCCTGATGCAATGACAGTGATCTTGATCTCACCCTTCCTGACCTTCTCATCGATGATCGCGCCGAAGATGACCTTTGCATTTGCATCGACTGATTCGGTAATGACCTTTGCTGCCTCCTGGATCTCGTTCATGGTCATATCTTCACCGCCGGCGATAGCGAAGAGCACTCCGCGTGCGCCGTGAATGGAGACATCAAGCAACGGGGAATTGATAGCCATATGTGCTGCTTCGACGGCACGATTCTCGCCGGTCGCAATACCGATACCCATGAGCGCGGTGCCGGCGTTCTGCATGATGGCCTTGATATCCGCGAAGTCGACGTTGATGAGGCCCGGGGTGGTGATGAGGTCGGAGATACCTTCGACTGCCTGACGCAGTACTTCATCCACTTGAGCAAATGCAGAGAGGATGGTGGTGTCCTTCGATGATGCGAGCAGTTTATCGTTGGGGATGATGATGAGCGCATCGACTTCCGCTTCAAGTGCCTCAAGGCCGCTCTCTGCGAGATTCATGCGCTGCGGTCCTTCGAAGAAGAACGGCTTGGTGACGACGCCGATAGTGAGTGCATTGAGTTCACGCGCAGTCTTCGCGACGATAGGAGACGCGCCGGTACCGGTGCCTCCGCCCATGCCACTCGCGATGAATACCATGTCCGCACCCTTGAGTGCTTCCTGGATCTCTTCTTTCGTCTCTTCAGCCGCCCGGCGTCCAAGCTCGGGGTTCATGCCCGTCCCGAGACCGCGCGTCAGATTCTTGCCGATATGGATCTTTTTCGATGCAAGTGAATTGTGCAGGTCTTGTGCATCCGTGTTCGCAACAATGAATTCTACTCCGGTCACTTTTGAGCGCACCATGTGATTCACGGCATTGCGTCCGGACCCACCTACTCCGACAACCTTTATGCGTGCGAATGCTTCGATCTCAGGATTAATTTTGGGCATGTTAATAACAATTTAGGACGCCGTCTCGCGGCATCTGGTATAGAGTAATAGCGCTAGTATAACAAACAATTGGAGGTAAGAAAATCCACACTGATAGCCAATTTGAGGTCAAAATGGCTTGCGTAAAGGGGATTCCGTGTTATGGAGTGAAGTAAGGTATATCTTTGGAGAAAAAACCCTACAAGTGACTCAACTGTGGCTATGGAAGCAGCTGTTTCAGGAGGTTGCGGAAGGTATCTTTGATACGGCTTCCTATGCCCGAGCCGCCGCCTTGACTTGGTCGGTCATTGCTTGCGCCCCAGATAGTGAGTCCATATGCCACGAACCAGGAAGTGTCTTTGATCTGCTTGCGCGATTTTGGGTCATTGGTGAAATCAAGATTGACCGAAGGGATCTTGGACGGGAGCTTCATCGCTGCTTTTGCAAAATCTTCTATGGTCTCGATGCCCGAGCCACCGCCGGTGAGAATGATACCTGCAGGGAGAAGCTCATGCTTACCTATCTTCTTGAGATGCGCTATTACCAGCGAGAACATGTCTTCAAGACGTGTGAGCACGATGTCATTCAATTTCTTTCTTGGGAACTGATGGCTGCCTTTGCCGAGCTTGATTATTTCTGCTTCTTCGAGCGGAATTTTGAGACCAAGCGCGATGTCATTGGTGATGTTGGTCGAGCCGATAGGGAAGACCTCGAGCGAGATAGGGAGATTCTCTTCGTAGACGACAATAGAGACCGTCTCTGCGCCAATGTTCGCCAATATGCATCCCGCCATGCGCTGGGCTTTGGTGAGCGCGACAAATGAAGCTGCGATGGGTGCCGCGCATGCATCAATGACTTCGACCCCGGCTTCTTCGACCGAGCGAATGAGATCGTTCAAGTGTTGATCGAGACAGGTGACGACGAGCGAGCGTGACTCAAGCTTGAGGCCTTTCATTCCGGCAGGTCTGCCGTAGATCGCTTTGCCGTCGACCGTATACGAGATAGGAACGGTGTGGAGAATGCGTTTGTTTGCAGAGTTGGGAAGGCTAGTTTCGCATGCGCGATAGGCGCGCTCAACGTCGCTCTCGGTTATCTCCGAATCTGCACGAGAGATGATAGCGGCACCCGAGGTTTGTGCGCCCTCAAGTCCGACACCTCCGACCGAGAGAAATGCTTCGCGCACACGCACCCCTGCGCTTTGCTCTGCTTCATCGACTGCTGCGCGCACACTGCGCACTGCGTCGGCAATGTTGATGATATATCCGTGGCGCAGTCCGCGTGATTCGGATTTGCCCATGCCGATGATATGAGGAAGTCCGGTGCCGGGAGTGTACTCGGTAATGACCACACGAACAGTGTGGGTGCCTATATCAATCCCTGTAATGATGCGTTTTGTCATGTGAAGTGTTCGGCTCTGCGAAAAGCTATTTTCGCGCCCTGCATCGTTATTTTTCTGCGGGGTCACGTAGCAGTATAGCTCATACAGCTCCTGTGACACTCCTCAAAAAATATCGATACATTGCATCGAAAATTTCTCTCTCGCAGGTGTGTGGGGCAGTCTGCTTTTGTACTTGTTTCTATATGTGGGGGATAGGAACAAAAAGGCACTTCCGCGCTAAACGTATTTACGAAAAAGTATTTCGTATCTTCAGTTTGGCGAGGAGCTTGGCTTCTTGCCCTTCCATTGTACTCCCATGAAGCATACCTTTCAAATGGTACATTCCGTGGATAACCAAGAGTGCAACAAAAAATTCGTATGATTCGCCGCGCGCTTTGTGCTCGCGCTTGGCCTGCTTCAGGTTGAGAAATATTTCTCCATGCGTTTCATCAAGCGGGAAGGAGAGGACATTCGGAATGTACGACTTGTTGCGGTATCTCTTGTTGAGACTCCGTGAGCGTTTATCACCGCTGAACACCAGAGATAATTCATACTTGTCGCCAAGTACGGCTTTTTTCATATCAAAAAAAGGCAGGCGGGGGATCCTGTCTTTGGTTGTGCTCACTATGCTGAAGTTAGCCTTTGCGTCCTTCGCCATGTACCTTATCAGGTATCTTGCCGAGCTTCTTTAAGCGGTCGTAACTCTTGGTCTTCTCCATGGTGACGAGTGCACGGCGCTTGGTCTTGAGCTTCGACATCTTGCGATTGTGGTAACGCTCTTCGCGTACTTTCACGAGTGCCTGGGTAGACTGAACGCGCTTTGTAAAACGGCGAATAAGTGCCGCTGCTGATTCGTTGCCCTGTTTCTTTACTTCTGCGATTATTTTCATACGTGGGGACACTCTAACATATGGTCATAAAACACGCAATATTCCCCTTTTTTTGAGTATCAAAAAGGCGCTCAAAAGAGCGCCGATGTTCGCACAAAATGTACATTTGCCGATTCCGGCGGTGACAGTGGGGAAACAATATGCCCAATGTCACCGCCGGCTCGTACAACCCTTGCTGTTGATGGCCTTTTGTTGGAGGGAGGGACTCTCCTGGCCGTGAGGCTGGCAAAACCCTGAAAATAGGGGGTGCCGAGGCTCACTCATGCGAGGCTACAATGACACGTCGGCTTCCTGTGGGAAGACGCTTAGTCAAGGGTCTAGCGTGTTAGCGTTTGACGTCGCCAAAGGCATGAATCGGTCGATTAAAAACAGCATTTCGGGCCACCAACCCGGCATGCCGGATGTAGCGCGACCCCGCACATCTAGACTACATACTACAAGAAATACCATTTTTGTCAATCACCTCAATGGTACTAAAAATGCCCTTTATCCGGGCATTTTTAGGAGATATTTCTTACTTCATCCCTTTGATGAATTCTGCAAGTTTTGCGACTTTCACGGTGTCCTGCGAACGAGTGACCATGTCGCGAATGATGACGGTGCCGTCGAGCGCTTCTTTCTGTCCGAAGATGATCGCATGAGGGATCTGCATCTTCTCAGCGATAGCCAGCTGTGCGGACAGCGAGTCTTTGTTGAGCGAATGGGTGACCGGGATGCGGGCGTTGCGCAAGATCTCGATGATCTCAAGTGCTTTGAGTTTTGCTTCGAATCCGAACTGGATGAAATACACTTTCGGCTTCTTCACTATTCTTGGCGCAACAGCTTTGTAGTGAGGACTCATCAGTACACGGTCGACGCCAATAGCGGCACCGACGGCAGGCACGTCCTTCTTTGAGCCAAGTCGCTTGGCGAGATAGTCGTAGCGTCCGCCGCCTCCGACTGAGAGTGGAGCATTGGCAGCCAGTTCTTTTTCCGTCTTCACTTTCTTTGCTGCTTTCTCATCGTCGGTGGCTTCGAGCTGCGTAGTATTGTCTGCAAGCACTTCGGGTGTCTCTGGTACTTTGTCGTCGGGGATCTCGGTTATCTCGAACACCGTGTGCGTGTAGTAATCGAGTCCGCGTACCAGATTGGTGTTGATGCGATAGTTGAGCTTCAGTGCGTCAAGATACTCGAGGACTTCTTTAAAGTGTAGTTTTGCGGCAGGGGACAGGTGTGCGATCGATTGCGGTGCCTTCTCTTTGAATGGCTGGCACTCCGGCTTCTTGCAGTCGAGGAGTCGCAGTGGATTGGTCTTGATGCGCTGCTTGCAGTCCGCGCACATGTGGTTGATGTGCTTCCTGTAGTAGGCAGTGAGTTCGCGGATATATGGTACGCGTGATTCTTTGTCGCCGATAGAGTTCACGTCGATCACGATATTTTCGATCCCGACTTCCTTCAAAATCATCGCCATCAGATAGATGATAGTCGCGTCGCCGACTGACTTTGGAGAGCCTATCATTTCGAGTCCGAATTGCTTGAACTCACGATAGCGTCCGCGCTGTGGATTCTCGTGGCGGAAGAACGAGCCGTAGTAGTAGAACTTCACCGG
>JAYTVK010000117.1:0-9824 GCA_043744595.1 Candidatus Lloydbacteria bacterium | reverse complement strand
GAAATACCTATTCCCCTGCAACTCTCCGAGATACCTCAGCCGCCAAAGCAACTTTATTGTCGGGGAACGGCACTGAGAGAAGACGAACTGATGCTGACGGTCGTAGGCTCGCGCGCATACACCTCATACGGCAAGGAAGCATGCGAAACGCTCATCGCCGGACTGCGTGGGTACCCTATCACCATCGTCTCGGGACTCGCGCTCGGTATCGATGCAATAGCGCACACCGCAGCGCTTCGTGCGGGACTACGCACCATTGCAGTGCCCGGCTCAGGTCTCACTGATGAAGTACTCTACCCGCGCACCAATGCCCTGCTCGCACACAAGATAATAAATGAGGGTGGTGCACTCCTTTCTGAATACAAACCGGACTTTGCCGCGACCAAATGGAGTTTTGTGCAGCGCAACCGCATCATGGCCGGACTCTCGAAAGCGGTACTCGTGATAGAGGCCGGAGAAAAATCAGGGACACTAGTGACCTCACGGCTTGCGACCGACTACAATCGCGATGTATTCGCGGTGCCCGGCAGCATTTTCTCTGAGACCTCAAAAGGTCCAAACATGCTTATCACGCTCGGTGCGACCCCTATTCGCACGAGTGCAGATATACTTTTGGCGCTCGGATTCAGTATCGATGACGAACATGCAGGCAGCGAAGCGGACATCGACATGTCAGAATTCTCTCAGCAGGAACGTGCGGTATACACACTCCTCTCACAGCCGATGGAACGCGAAACACTCACTGTGTCACTCGGACTTTCTGCAAGCGATGCGAATATTTTGCTGATGAAAATGGAGATCGCCGGGCTGATCAAAGATACACCGCTCGGACTCATGCGCGCATAACTCTGAATTCCGAAAATAGTAAGCGTAGGTATGTTGAATACGAATATTTCATCGCAATATTTTTTGCATGATCGGTTATCAACATTTGCAAAATATTTTTGCACGTGATACTCATAGTTGAACTTATGTCTGTCGTTTCTAAAAAAACATCAACAAAAAAAACACTCGTGATCGTCGAGTCGCCGGCAAAAGCAAAGACGATAGAAAAGTATCTCGGTTCTGAATATATCGTTCGTGCTTCCATCGGCCACATTCGCGATCTTCCGAAGTCCAATAAAAAAGCGATCGATATCGCGAATGACTTCAAGCCGCACTATGAGATAAGTGTCGGCAAAGATAAGGTGGTGAAGGAACTCAAAGACCTCGCAAAAGTTTCGAAGGAAGTCCTCCTTGCAACAGACCCCGACCGCGAAGGTGAGGCCATCGCTTGGCACATCGTCGACGAGCTCGGTATCAAACACGCCAAGCGTATCGTATTCCATGAGATCACCGAGACCGCCATCAAAGAAGCGGTGGCTCATCCGCGCGCGGTCGACGAAGATCTCCGCGCCGCCCAAGAAGCGCGTCGCGTCTTAGATAGACTCGTCGGCTATGACCTTTCCGGCCTTATCTGGAAGAAAGTGCGCTATGGACTCTCGGCAGGCCGGGTGCAATCCCCTGCGCTGCGCATCATCATGGAACGCGAGCGTGAAATTCGCGCATTCATTCCTGTAACCTACTGGAGACTCACGGCAAACGTCGAGACACCAAAAAAGAAAGCGCTGGAACTCTCATGCGCTGAGGAGCCGCGCGATAAATCGGTCGTCGACCATATCTTAAAAGAAGGCAATGCCAAGAAGTGGACCGTGCTCGATGTAAAAGAGAGTGAGTTCGCACGTTCTCCGAAGGCTCCATTCACCACATCGACACTCCAGCAGACTGCGAGCACTCGCCTCGGACTCTCGCCTTCAAACACCATGCGTATCGCGCAGAAGCTGTATGAGGCAGGTCTCATCAGCTACATGCGTACCGACAGTACCAATCTCGGCAAACAAGCGCAGGATGAGATCCTTGCGATGATCACCAAAGAATACGGCGCTGAATTTTGCGCACCTCAAACATACAAGACCAAATCAAAGAACGCACAAGAAGCGCATGAGGCAGTGAGACCGACAAGTGCGGCAAAGAAACGAGCCGGTAACACTCCCGAACAGCAAGCACTCTATGCGCTCATCTGGCAGCGCGCGGTCGCAAGTCAGATGAAAGACGCGGTCATGCTGCGTACCAAAATTTCGGCGAACATCATCGGTGCATCAAAACCTATTCCCGATTTCAATGCAAATGGTTCACGTCTCTTGTCCCCCGGATGGCTCAAGGCTGACCCCGATGCACAAGGCGAAGAGGTCATGTTACCTGAAGTCAAAGCCGGAGACATACTCGAACTCAATAGCCTCAACTCAGAAGAACGCCAGACCGAGCCGCCCGGCCGCTACACCGAAGCAGGCCTTGTGAAAGAACTTGAAAAACGCGACATTGGTCGCCCTTCGACCTATGCGTCTATCATCAAGACCATCGTCGACCGCGGCTACGTCACCAAGGAAGGCAAAACGCTCACGCCGACCGACACCGGCGATGTGGTCAGCTCATTCCTTGAGGCAAATTTCGCAGACTACATCAGTGACACCTTCACTGCAGAGATAGAACAGAAGCTCGACGATATTGCCGAGGGCAAAGCGAAGTATGCAAAAACCCTGAAAGATTTTTATACTCCGTTCGCAAAAGATGTGAAAGCAAAAGATAAGATAGATAAGATCACCAACCTTGGCGCCGCACCCGAGGGTATGCTCTGCACCAAATGCGGCTCGACCATGATTATCAAGCTCGGAAAGAACGGTAAATTCTACTCCTGCGCGCGCTTCCCTGACTGCGACGGACTGCGCGGTATCGACGGCAAGGAAATAGAAGGACCGAAACCCACTGGAGAAAAATGTCCGAAGTGTGAAAAAGGCGATCTAATAGAACGCGAAGGCAAGTTCGGCCGCTTCATCGCCTGCGCCAACTATCCAAAGTGTAAGTTCATCAAGAAAGACGTGAACCTCAACCCTGTGGTCTCAAGCGGTGTGGTCTGTCCGGTCTGCACGAAGGGAGACATGATCGAGCGCAAAGGACGCTTCGGCATCTTCTGGAGCTGCGCGAATTATCCTGAATGTAAGTACGCCATCAAAGCCAAGCCGACCGGCAAGCTGTGTGCAATGTGTAATTCACTCATGATGGAAGGTACCAAGACCATCCCCGAACGCTGCTCAAGCCGCGAATGTCCGAACCACAACCCGCACAAGCTCGCGAAGATCGAGGAAAAGAAACAAGAGAAAGAAGCGAGCAAGAAAGAAATCGCGAAAAAGAAGAAATAATAAAGACCCGCTCATGCGGGTCTTTCACTGCATCATGTCTGCCATAGCGAGCGCGATCATCCAGCGCGGGCCCTGCGCGTACAGAGCGACTCGTTCAAGAGGAGAAAGCGTCCTCACCTTGCGAATTTCTTCTGCAAGTTCTCTGCGCAATTCCTCTTCGTATGCACGAATAAGCACGGACTCTTGATACTTGATCTCCTCGATCATCCGAGCGATCGGCGAATTTTTCTTGCGCCTATCACGAAAGAGCGAAAGGTAGAAACGATGCGTGATGAGATTGGCGATCTCATCGATTGGAACTGTGACGGTGAACATACTACTTCTCCGGTGAAACTACTCCCTTCAGAGTATGCGCATGCCGTTCATTGTCAATCACGAGACCCAAAAAATTGTAAATGTAAACCAAGTCGAGTCGCAAAAACTTGACATTTCATTAAATCAATGTAGTTTGCATTATGCGCTGGGTTTTAAGAAGCATTAGCTTTTCTTTAGCTTTTTTACATAAGTAGCCCAGCGCACCCAGTTTCGAGGTGGTGATTCTCGCACAGTTAGCCCAATGTGGCTTTTTCACATGCTATCACCACCTCACTTGTTCGGGCGGAGGATTAAAGCGGAAATAGTGTAAAACACTTTCACAGATCTTATCCCCGCCCACTTTGTTCGTCCGGTTGATTAAGAACATTGATTCCACCGCCTGGTTTAAGGCGCAGTATCAACCGGACAACTGTTCACTCGTGCGATTTAATAGGCGCTCACTGTTTGGTATCTAGCCGTAGTATCGCACGAGCACCTTTTTGAGTCGATTATCCTTTACTTACGCTTAGGCGTTAGTAGGCCTGTATCGACTCAGTTCTTTTTTGGTGGCGAGGGTTTATCAGAAGATTGCGGTTGACGCATAATTTCACTTTACCCTCGCCCCTTCTCTTTTGTTTTTGATCGCATCGTAAATAAGAATGCAAAAGAGAGGGATGGATTTTGTGGACCATATGACTTTTGTCATTTCTGTCGATTTATCTTCTCTCTACCTATCTGTGCGACCATGCTTTCGGCGGCTCCAGTTCTTTTTTTGAAGTGGTGATTCTGGGAGTGATGACCATGAGGTCTGTGCATGATTTATCACCACCTCATTTTTTTCGGGTGGAGGATTAGTGGTGGATTAGTGTGAATCGCTTTTATCATCTGTATCCCCGCCCACTTTGTTCGTCCGGATGATTTAAAGAGTGGTTGCAAACTAATGCATAACTGACCAATATCATCCGGACAACTGTTCGCTCGTGCGATTTAAAATGAGCTTACCTTTTGGTGTTGAATTGAGTTATCGCACGAGCACCCCTTTGAGCCGATTTGGATCCTCATGCGCTTCGGCGCTTTCAGCAAACTATCGACTCAGTTCTTTTTTGGTGGCGAGGGTTTGAATTTCATTTGCGTCAGACGCATTACGTTTGCCTACCCTCGCCCCTTCTCTTTTGTTTTTTGAAGGCATCGTAAATACGAATGCAAAAGAGAGGGTTATCATTCAGCTATCGCCTGTCGATTTTGGAGATCTTTACCCTCTCCGTCATCCGTGCGGTTTCACGGTCATACAGGAGGACTCCATGTCCCTTTCCCTTGTTCCTTCACAGTCCCAAGTCCCCGGCCGCATCATCGCCCTCGCTCATCGTGTGAAAGCACGCATGCGCGATGGCGAAGCGATCGATGCTGTCCCCACCAAGGTGCTCATCAACACCACAGAGGGCGAGCCAGGTATCCCGCTTTCCCTCGAAGATGAACGTGCCGAACTCGATTTCGTGCACGGCTGCTTCCCTGTTGAGTGGGCTGCTGTCGACCCGGCAAATCCGGATCATCGTGCGCAGGTCAAGGCGCTCCCCGACCACCACGTGAAGTGGAAGAAGGTCAATGAGGAAGATGCAGACGCTGCGCCCGAAGAGCTGGTTTCACACGAGGGAACCGGTAAGTCGCGAACCTGGTTCATTGCAACCAAGTTTGCAACCGCATTCGACGGCTTGCGCTCCAGCGACACCTGCCTCATGGCACTTGGCGGCTCGGGCAACCCGCTCAGCTTCGCGCTTTCGAACAAGTGCGAGAAGCTCGGCGGCGCGCTCTATCGCCTCCCCGGCCACGCCTTGCGTGCGGCCCGCGGCGAAAAGCCCGCCGATCAGGAAGTGCGCGATCAAAGTGAACTCGAAACACTCTGCCTGCTCTGGAAAGGCTCACCCGAGTCGTTCCACAAGAGCGACAGGGCCGACCGTGAACGCATCTTGGTCGCCACACATCATCGCGCCTTCAAGGAAGCGCAGCTCGCGCGCATGGCCTGCGCTGCACGCCTGCGCCAGGCAGTGATCGGTCGCATCTTCATGCGTGAGGGTGGTGAATACGAAGAAGGCCTGGTCGACCGCTGGTTCGACGATGAGAAGGCATCGGACCCGCTGTTCGAAGCATTCGTCAAGATCGAAGCCAAGTGCAAGAAACAGCTCGAGAAGGCAGTTCTCTCCTCGCGCGTTTGGCAGATCCTCGAGCCGATCCCGGGCGTGGGTCCATCGATCGCAGGGGCTTTGATCGCATCGATAGGCGACATCCGCCGCTTTTCGACCGATGACAAGCTCATGGCGTTCGGCGGGCTTCACACCCTGCGCTCCGATGGCAAGAAGTGGCAAAAAGGCGAGACCCCGGGCGGTGCGATCATGGCGCGCAGACGTCGCGGCCAGCTTTCGAACTGGAACCCCTCACTGAGGCAATCGCTCTTCCTTCTCGCTGATCAGTTCAACCGTCGGCCGGACTCCTTCTGGGGACAAAAGCTCCTCGCCAACAAGAAGACGTACCGCGAGATCCATCCCGAAATGATCATCGAGGACGGCAAGAAGCGCTACAACGACGGCCACATCCACAAGATGGCGCTGTGGAAGACACTGCGGCAATTCCTCCGCTGGCTCCATCGCAAATGGTGGAAACTCGAGAACGGCGAGGGAGCAGGCGAAGTGCGCAAGGCGGCCTGAGATAAGCATCTCGTTTCTGTAAAGCAGTTCTTTTTGGAGGGTTCCATCACGATTACCAGTAATGGTTTTTCAAAGACTACCCTCCGGCAAGTGTTCGCACTTGCCCTCTCTTTCGAGTTCGGATACTATCCGGATTGTGCGAATTGGAAAGAGAGGTGGATTTCAAGTCGCGTATCCCTGCAAAGGATTATCCGTGTTCTATCCCCTCTCGTTCTTTTTGGTGGTGAGAGTTTTGTAATAATTGCACTCGTTGCATTTGAAGTTTCTTACTCTCGCCCCCTCTCTTTTGCTTTTTAATGGCATCGTAAATTCGAAAGCAAAAAAGAGGGCTAGATTTGTGGAACAATATGACTTTTGTCATTTCTGTGGATTTATCTTCCCTCTACCTATTTGTGCGACCACGGCTTCGGTGGCACCAGTTCTTTTTTCGAGGTGGTGATTTTTGGAGATTTGATCGAAAGATCTTTTATGATTTTATCACCATCTCACCTGTTCGGGCGGAGGATTAACGGCATATTCGCGTAAATCGCTTTGCCTTTCTGTATCCCCGCCCATTTGTTCGTCCGGATGATTTAAACTGGGTTGGCAAACTGATGCCTAAGAAATCCGTATCATCCGGACAACTGTTCGCTCGTGCGATTTGACGTACAGTAGCCGCATGTTGGCTTATGGCTCATTTATCGCACGAGCACCCCTTTTGAGTCGATAGTGGTCCTGCTACGCTTCGGCGTTACCGACAAAATATCGACTCAGTTCTTTTTTCTCAGCGGCACTTCGGTGCCGCTTTTCTTTGCACAAAAGATTTGCCATTCATCATCTTATTACGTAGGATAAAATCATGGAGAAAATAAAACCACTCGCAGATATCATCAGCGTCATGCAAAGCAAAGAACCCGCAGACCGCGAACTGGTGACGCATGCGTATACATTTTCCGAGGCGGCGCACAAAGAGCAAAAACGCTATTCAGGTGCACCATACTTCGTGCACGTCTCCGAGGTTGGCTTCACTCTGGCGGAAATGGGTATGGATGCGAAGACCATTGCCGCAGGGCTTCTCCATGACACCGTCGAAGACGCGAAGGTCTCAGACGAAGATATCAGGCGCGAGTTCGGCAAGGAAATAGAATTCCTGGTCGACGGAGTGACCAAACTTGGCAAACTGAAATATCACGGCATCGAGCGTCACGTCGAAAGTCTGCGCAAACTCTTCCTCTCGACCGGCAAGGACATGCGCGTGATCATCATCAAACTCGCCGACCGCTTGCACAACGTCTCGACGCTCAAGTATGTGCCGAAAGAAAAACAGCGACGCATTGCGCTTGAGACACTCGAAATATATGCGCCGATAGCCAACCGTCTTTCGATAGGAAAGATCAAAGGTCAGCTTGAAGACTACTGCTTCCCTTTTGCATACCCAAAAGAATACGCTGAGGTACAGGCACTCATCAAAGAACGCAGCCGCGACACCGAAAAGCGTCTTGAAAAGATATACCGAGACATTCATGTTGCGCTCGCCAAAGACAAAATAGAGAGTGCGCGCGGCGAATACCGCATCAAGCGCACCTATAGCCTCTACAAAAAACTCCTACGCCATGAAATGGATATCTCGAAGATCCACGACGTCGCCGCTATCCGCGTACTCGTCCCCTCGATAGCTGACTGTTATCGCGCGCTCGGTGTCATCCACAGCATTTGGCGACCACTGCCGGGAAGGATCAAGGATTATATCGCATTCCCAAAGCCCAACGGCTATCAGTCACTCCATACCACCATCTTCACTGGCGACGGCGCTATCATCGAGATACAGCTACGCACTGAAGAGATGGATCGCGAAGCAGCATTTGGAGTCGCGGCGCATTTTGCATACAAAGAAGGAGGAACAGCTGCTCCCAAGAATCTGCCCCAACACCTTGATTGGGTAAAGCAGATATCGAATCTTCATCATCAGGACCCGAGTGGAGATTATCTTGAGGACCTCAAGACGGACTTCTTTGAAGACCGGGTATTCATCTTCACCCCGCTTGGCGATGTTATTGATCTGCCGCAGCACTCAACACCTATCGATTTTGCATATGCCATCCACTCGGACATCGGCGACCACACCTTCGGCGCGAAGGTCAACCAGAAAATGGTGTCGCTTGATACCGAGCTCCATAACGGCGACATCGTCGAGATCATCACCAAGAAAAACTCAAAGCCTTCAGTGAAGTGGATCGAGTATGCGCGCACAACGCTTGCGAAGCGACACATACGCTCGGCGCTCGGCATCGAAGAAGAGAAGCGCAAGCAAGCAGCCCGATAATATCACCACGATGAGGCCGGCGCGAATGTACTGACTCTGCCGATGGTAGAGTCAGTACATGTAACGCAACATACGTTGAATTTAAATGGAGAATCCGGACACCGCATACATCTGCTCGTCTTCTTTGTCGGTTGCTTCTTCTCTTTCATCTTTGCCTCTATCGTCATACGGTGCGTGAAGTATGTCGTCCTGATCAATGCTGTGTACTACTTCTTGCGGGGATGCGTTCGCGAGCACATCGTCAAAACGCATCGGTAGCGATATCTCCTTTACTGCTTCGCCTTCGACTACTTCTTTTGGAGCATCATTTGTTGCAGAGAGTGCTATCGGCGTACTCTCTTCGATAGCGTGCATTTGGGCTTCCTTTGCTGACGCAGGCGCCTCGCCACCAGCGCGCATACTACGGATAGTCTTCAGCTGTTCCGCAAGATGCACTTTATCAAGCAGTGCTCTCAGGTCTTCACTTGAGAAAAAATCGATTACGAGTTTGCCGCCCACTTGTCTGCGCTCTATTGATACACGGGTACCGAGCGATTCCGCGAGTTCTTTTTCGATGCGATCCATCTCAGGGTCGACGGTGATCTTTTTACGTACTCGGTCGTGAGCAATATGGCGTGCGATCTGCTCCGCTTCGCGCACGGTAAGCTTCTTGAACAAGATCTCTTTAAAGAGTGTCCCCTGTTCCTCTTTGCGGTCAGCAAGCATCATGAGTGGGCGCGCATGCCCTTCAGTGATACGGCCTTTTGATAACGCATCGAGTATGTCTTGCGGAAGGGCGAGGAGACGCAAGCTATTTGAAACGTATTCACGGCTTTTACCTACCTTTTTCGCAACTTCGATATGCTTGAGACTGAATTCAGTCACCAGTCTCGAAAATGATATCGCTCTATCAACGGGGTTAAGGTCCTCGCGCTGCAAGTTTTCAATGATGGCAACCTCAAGCTTCAGTCGTGGGTCTGCGAGACCCTGCTGGATCAAGACGGGAATACGGGCAATACCGGCGAGCTTTGAGGCGCGTAGCCTGCGCTCTCCTGCGACGAGTTCAAACTCGACTCCGGGTCCGTATACTCCGCTCGTATTATCCGCACGAGTGACCACAATAGGCTGGAGCACACCGTACTGACGGATAGAGTCGGCAAGATCGTGCAGATGCTTTTCGTCGAATTCTTTTCGCGGCTGATAGGGATTTGGTACTATTTTTTCTACTTCGACCCAGAAGATCGAGTTATTTTCAAATTCTGACATGAGGAGATTATAGCAGAGAGATGACTCGCCAACTAATGTGGAAAACTC
>JAYTVK010000116.1:0-2958 GCA_043744595.1 Candidatus Lloydbacteria bacterium | reverse complement strand
AGGGGCTAGTTTCCGAGGAACACTTCTACTGCGCCTTCTCCGCCGTGCATGATTTTTGATTGTTCGAATCGAATCCCGCTCTCAGTCAAGTACTCTTTCACAAAAGTGCGAAGTATCGCTCCACCCTTGCTATGAAGCCCTTTGCCGACGATGATGCGCGCGTGCGATACTGCACGTTCCTCGCACAGCGTGTGGAGTAATGTTTTTGCTTCGCGCAGGGTCTTTCCGTGAAGATCAATGATCCTCTCGGGGATACGTTCATACTTATTCACGGCAGTATAAGAGAAACACCGCTGCTATTTGGCCTCAGGGGCCATCAGCTTCTGGATGGTGTCTTTGTACTCCTCCATGACGCTACGAGTAAATTGGATTTAGGTATGCAGTCATCTCAGCGCGAAGCTGCTCTGCTACAGTCTTCATATCTACCTCATATCCGTCTTTAAAAAGAATCTCTTCATGGGTAATGTCGTCAAAATAGACAAGCGCCTTGAGTACGACACTTCTGTCGAGTTCAGGAAGTTTCTCGGCGGCCGCGTCGAGCGCCTTTTTGAGGGTGAGGTGCTTCAGCAGATAGTAGATATCAATATAATCCTTCTCGAGCGAACGACTGGTTATGGCTGAAAGCTTCATTGCTACAATATCAGTAAGTCCGGCAATATCGAAATGCTCTGTCGCGATAAGAGGAAAAAGTAACGGATATTTGTAGCCAAAGAAACTCAGTTTAATCGCTCCGTCGACAAGCACGGACAAGGTATTCTTTTCTTTCTGAATGATGACCAAGCTATGACCCTCTGAGGATGCTTCGAGCTTTGCAAATACGTCATCCGGGGAAATATTTCCTTGTGCAAAAAAATCAAAATCAATGCTGTCGCGATGACCAAGCTGTAGCGCTAGTGCTGTCCCGCCTGCAAGGTAAAAATGATCCAACTTCGTGAATGCGAGACATGGGAGGAATGCGCGTCTATACTCATCAAGAATTTCCCAGTGCATAGTTTATGAAAATCGCTCGCGCACGTGTGCCGGAGTATTATAAACGAGAGACCAGAGATTGAGTGAACGCGCACTCCATTCCCCCGGCTTTGTGTTTCTGATAACTTCGGCAATCTCTTCTTTTGAGTAGGTACTGCGCAGCCACTCGACCGCTGCAAATGTGCCAAGGTTGAGGACGCTCGTGACGATACGCGCTCTGTCACGCTTCAGATCGAGCTTATCCGTATCGTATGACCACAAGACTGCTTTCACGGACATGGGCATTTCTACTCTTTCCATAAACATCATTATAGCATATTTTTGGTGATTATAGAAGAGCCGTACGCAGGGTTTTTACGAAGCAAAGACTCATATCTTGAGTACACACTTGGGTAATGCGTATGGCAATACCCGCTGCTATTTCGCCTCCGGGGCCATCAGCTTCTGGATGGTGTCTTTGTACTCCTCCATGACGCTCATGGTGGCCTTCATCTGATCACTGCCGGCGTCCATCTTTGCTTTTATCTTGAGGGCTATCTCCTGAAAGAGTTCCGGGTTCTTGGTTACGAGTGCGATGATCTTGTCCTGCTCTTCCTTGGGGACATTACCGAGCTTTGACTGGATGAGCTTCTTCATTAACAATTCTTTAAACATATATATTGTGAGTTATATTTCCGCTTCTATCTTATAAAAGAGTCGCATAAGTGCGCCTCCACATTTACGCTTCGCGTGCCCAAAAATAAAGCCGCTAACGTGACTTATATCTTAGCTTTGCAGTATATCGAAACAATCGGGAAACACAAAATCCCTAACTGCCGAGCACGCCGAGCGCATGTGTTGCATAGCGCCGTGTGCTCGGGGTAAGGTCCATCTCTGCTAGATCATCCTTCGTGCACCAACGCAGTCCGCCGCTTTGTTCGCGTGCATCTTGTGCTTCACGCACTTCCCCTTTGCTTGATGTGCCAAAAAATACCAATGCGACGTGCGCATGGCCTTCGCTGCCGATATTGTGAATATTGAGATGTACCGGAGGGACGAGCGGCAGGGTTTCTCCCATTGCTTGAGGAAGATTCACCCACTCTTTCGGAAGAGGGTTATAAAGTACGAGGTCGTCGATGCCAACCTCTTCGAGTACTTCGCGTAGTGCGGCTTGGTTCGGATCTTCGCGCTGCCCTTCTTGCTCGATGTGACCTCCGGGCGGGAGCCACATGTGATACTTGTCATGCATGCGCAAGAGTACCTTATCGGCGCGGACAATATATACTTCGGCCACGAAGTCAGTCCCGGGGTTGTGGATATGCGGCATATGAATATCTATTTATGCCAAGCCTAACCTCCCTTTGATCTTTTTGACGACATCCTCGATATTCCAATCACTCTTTACGAGGAAGTCATACGAGCCTGCTTCGGTCGCCATCGCGACTTTCTCTGGATCATTGATGTTGGTGAGGAGGATGACCGCAGCACTTTTGCCGAAATCAGTATCTTGTCGTAGCTTTTCTAGCATGGTGAGTCCATCCATGATGGGCATCATGAGATCAAGGAGTATAAGATCAGGATGTTCTTTGAGCGCAAGGTCGAGACCTTCTTGGCCGTTCTTCGCTTGGAACACCGTGAAGCCTTCAAAGGTAAGTATGTCAGTCACCGCATTGCGTAACGGTGTTTCGTCTTCGACAATAAGGATCTTTTTGTTGTTCTGCTCTGCCATGGTTATGTTGCTGCTGCTTCTTGCTTCTTGTTCTCTTTGAGCGCGTATTCGATATCGTTAATGATCTGATTGATGTCGTAGTCCGCTTTGGTGTAATAGTTGGAGACGCCGAGCTGGATGTACGAGCGGATATTGGTCGATGATGAGGTGTTCGAGACAACGAAAATGGGTATCGCCTTCCACTCAGGGTGATTCTTGAGTTCAATAACGAAATCGAGCCCGTTGCCGGTGCCGAGCAGGTAGTGATCGAGCCATATGACGTCGACCGTTTTCAAATTTTT
>JAYTVK010000115.1:0-10338 GCA_043744595.1 Candidatus Lloydbacteria bacterium | reverse complement strand
CCAAACCACTTGTTTCGACCCTTTCTGATACAAACGAGCTACTCGCACCACTACACTCTTATGTAGGCAATTTCTACTTTTTAAATGGAGGGAAAGATGCTGTTGTTCCAATTGAATCGAAAAAAATGATCTTTGGCTCACTTCAAGTCGCAAAACATTCCGAATGGATAGATTTTCCCGAACTTGATCATGAGTTGGAGAATCCAGAAACAAAGGAATCTAAGCTACCCGAAATCGTAAATAATCTTTTCATTAAGATTCAAAATGAATGATATGATGGATATAATGACCTCAAGTAGACCACTCAAACCCTTGTCCCCATTAATGACACAGTTTAAAAAGTGCCATGGTGCTGATGCATAAACAAAAAAGCGCGAAAGCGCTTTTTTGATGGACAAGAAAAAGAATCACGCAATATTTTGTCGGTATACAACTGTCTGATATACTGTGACACGCACAGAGAGGTGCTCCGTGTATATTAGTCACTAGTTCTTTCTTTTATGAAGAAAACCAGCGTGTTATTGTCGGTCATTATGAGTTCGTTCGCTCTTGTTGCGGTCGCGTCCGTGACGGGGGATACACTCCCATCAGGCATTGGAAATTATAATGCGTTTTCGACGACGGGTACCTCGACCCACTATCTCAACGTCGATGAGGCATCATGCAACGGGCTCACTGATTATAATTTCACCTCAACGGTTGGTTCGCGTGATTCATATGCCGTCTCGCTCGCAGCAGTGCCAAATGGTGCTGCGATCACGAGTGTTGCTATTAGCCCTTGTGCTTCACGCGTCAGCGGCGGAGGGACAGATCCGGTCATGAATGTGTTCTATCGACTAAATGGTGCACAGAGTTCTGATGCGGGCTCTTATGCGCTTACCGGCACTACACCGGTGGCAAAATTCGCGACTTCCTACTCGGTCAGCATTGCGAAGAATGCAACCACTACGTTCGAGATAGGTGCAGTACTTACTTCCGGAACGAAGGGAGTACGACTCTCGCAGATCAAGGCAGTCTTCACTTACAGCACACCTCCGAATGCTCCTTCAAGTCTCACTGCGACCGCCTCGGGAACGGCAGCAGTCCTTAACTGGAGTGACAACTCATTCGATGAAACAGGATTTCTCATTGAACGCAGTACCGATGCTTTCTCATACACCCAGATAGCATCGACCACAGCAAGCACCACGAGCTACACCAATAGCGGCCTTACAAGCGGAAACTATTTCTACCGTGTTCGCGCGACCAATGTGGCGGGAAATTCGGCCTACTCAAACACTGCAAGTACGACTATTCCGTAGTCCATACCTAAAAAAACAACGGAGCCTCGCGGATCCGTTGTTTTTTTGTGTCGGAATATCGGTGTGATAATATGGAGTATAAGATATGCAGCAACTGCCACTGGTAAAAAAGGGAATATATCAACACTACAAAGGAGGGAGGTACGAAGTACTTGATGTGGTGCGTCATTCCGAAACCACCGAGCCTATGGTGCTGTATCGTCATCTTGATGATGATGGCGGGACTTGGGTACGCCCGTACACGATGTTTTTTGAGGAGATAGAAAAAGAAGGCAAGAAGGTCCCGCGTTTTGCATTCATGAGCGAGATAGAAAACAGCCCGGTCTACTTCTATGAACCGGAATACTATATATTCTCGAACTTTTCAGCATTCAAGCTCGATTGGAAGGGGAGGGACTGGATGACATCGGAGCATGCGTATCACTCGGAGAAATTCACTGATGAGCAGATCAAAGACGCTCTCTATGACACTCGGTCAGCGCATGATGCACTCAACCTTTCTCATCAGCATAAAGATGCATATCGTAAGGACTGGGATGAAGTGAAGCTTGGTATCATGAAACAGATACTGCATGCGAAAGCACTGCAGCACCCGTATGTGATGAAGAAATTGCTCGACTCCGGCGATAGGGAACTTGTTGAAAACTCATGGCGCGATGATTTCTGGGGCTGGGGGCCGAACAAGGACGGCAACAATCATCTCGGAAAACTTTGGATGCAAGTGCGCGATGAAGTGCGGAGTGAAGCAAGAAAGCAAAAGTAGCGGCTTTGGTTTATTTTCTATATAATCCACCGATGTCTAAAAAGCCAAGTCCTCTGTTCACCCTGTTTTTCACTATCCTGCTCGATATGCTCGGGCTCGGTATCTTGATACCGGTCATCCCTGTACTCTTGGCACAGCCTGATTCACCGCACTATCTTTTGCCTGTCGGGACCTCTATCGGTACCGGCTACATCATCCTTGGACTCCTGTTCGCATGCTTCTCGTTCGGGCAATTCGTCGCATCGCCCATTATTGGCCAGTTCTCAGACAAGCTCGGACGTAAGCGTCTGCTGACACTCTCGGTATTCGGTACCGCACTCGGGCACGCGCTGTTCGCTATCGGCATCTATATTGGTAGTATCCCGCTTCTTTTCTTTGCACGTCTGTTCGCAGGGATCACCGGCGGCAATATCGTTATTGCGCAGGCGGCTATAGCCGATATTACGACGCCGGAGAATCGCGCAAAGAATTTCGGTCTTATCGGAGCCGCATTCGGCCTCGGCTTCATCATCGGCCCCTTTATCGGCGGTAAGCTCGCTGATCCCTCACTTGTCTCGTGGTTCGATGCTGCGACGCCGTTCTGGTTTGCCTCGATCCTCTCCTTGATAAATACCTTCCTTGTCATAAGGTTCTTCAGAGAGACAAATAAACACATCAATGCAGAAGGGAAGATCCACTGGGGAAGATCGATAAAAAATATCATGCGCGCACTCGATTCCGGAAGTGTGAGGCCGCTGTTTGTGACGAATTTCCTGTTCCAGACCGGATTCGCATTTTACACCACCTTCGCCGCGGTCTACTTTCTCAAACACTTCGGGTTCACGCAAGGGACGATAGGTAATTATTTCGCATTTGTCGGAGTATGGATCGTTATTACACAAGCGATCATCACGCGTGTGCTTTCAAAGAAATTCACTGAAGCAAAGATCCTTGAATACACCATCTTCCTCGCCGCACTTTGTATCATCGGTATCGTGCTTTCTCCTGAGTCGACGTTCCTCTACATGATCGCGCCGTTCTTTGCTATTGGTATCGGGCTCACGCAGGCGAATATGACCGCACTCATCTCGCGCTCTGCGGGAGCAGAGATACAAGGCGAAGTACTCGGTATCAACAGCTCGGTGATGGCGCTCGCGCAAACAATACCCCCGCTTATCTCAGGTGCGATCGCTGCATTCTTTGAGCCGCAAGCACCTCTCATCATCGCATCGTTACTCGTTTTTGTTGCGGGAGGGTATTTTCTTGGGCAGGAAAAGAAGATACGACGCATGGTCGGGCAAAAAACTGCGGCGAGATAAGCTTCGGTCAATCCCCAGCAATATCTTGGCCGACCTTTTGCGCAGACATTTGCTGATATAATTATAGATATACATAATCTATCCATTTATGGACGCCTCCTTTTGGTTTTTCATATTATTTCTCATCCTCAGTGTCTATTTTTACCGACGTATTCAAAAGAATGAAGATCGGATAAACCAGCTTGAATCGCGACTCGACGCACGCCGAGTCGGAGAGATAGCTATGGAGCGTAGTGCGGCACCAGCACCCCACTACTCGCAGATAGGAGCACTCGAAGGGGCCTTGGTTGGCGACGTTGCGCCAAGTCTTGCGCCCGCACCGGCACCTGCGCCCCTGCCTTCATATATGGAAGCACCGGCACCGACCGTCCCCGCTGAAAGCCAGGAGGAGACGAGCGCTCGTTGGCTCGGACGCATCGGCGCGTTCGCGCTGTTCATTGGCGTGGCGTTCTTCTTCAACTACCTGTTCGTGCATGACATCATTCCCGAGTCGGTGCGCGTGGTGATGGGCATCGCTTTCGGCATCACACTCATCGGCCTCGGGCACTGGTTACGTGCAAAGTACTTGAACTACTCGGACCTTCTCATGGCCTCAGGTATCGGCGTCCTCTATCTCTCACTCTATGCATCGTACGGGTTCTACCACCTGCTTCACGCCGACGTAGTGTTCGTGTTGATGGGTCTGGTGACATTCTTCGGATTCATCCTCGCAATAACCGGATCTTCAATGGGTCTCGCGATATTCACCACCCTCGGCGGATTTCTCACCCCGGTCCTCCTCTCAACGGGAGAGAACCATCTCGTCACTCTCTCGGTGTACATGATCATCCTCGACCTCGGGGTACTCTCTATTGCACTATTTAAGAAGTGGACGCAGCTCAACTATCTGTCATTCATCGGCACCATCTTCCTGTTCGGCGGATGGATGGATAAGTTCTATACCGAAAGTCAGCTTATGGTCACGTTCGCCTTCATGACCGCATTCTTCTTCATCTTCCTTGCAACTTCGATAGCGCATCATCTTGTGCGCAAAGAAGCGACGACGCCGGGGGATATGATCCTCCTCATGCTCACCGCCACGACGTACTTCGGTGTCAGCTATTCACTGCTGCAGCCCCACTATCATGATTTCCTTGGCTTCCTTGCGCTCTTGCTCGCGGTCCTCTACCTCGGTGTCGCGTATGTCGCATACATGAGCAATCGCTCGGACAGGACGCTCAATCTTTTCCTGCCGGGTATTTCGGTGGTGTTCCTCACTATCGCAGTGCCGCTTGAACTCTCCGGCTACTATATCGGCCTCGCATGGCTTGTTGAGGCGGTGGTGCTTATCGCAACTGGACTCTATCTCAAGGAGCGGATCATCCGCATTTTCGGATGGCTGGTCCTTGCACTCGGATTCATCAAGGTGCTTGAAGATGTCGACAGTATCCATTCTGGATATCGAAGTATCGATATGATGAGCCAGGGATATCTTGCGCAGGAAGCTACGAAGATCACACCGTTCCTTAACTGGGGATTCTTCTTGATGTTCATGTCGGTCATCGCATGCTATGTGATCGCATATCTCTATCGCCACTTCCGAACGACCGAAGAGGACGGCAAGCGCCCGTACCTCCTCGCTCTTTTCCTTGCTGGATCCGCCACCGCATTTGCACTGACACTTGAACTGCAACTACAGGCGAAGAACTGGGAAACGCTGCCGTGGCTTATTGAAGGCATTTTCATGCTCATCATCGGACTGCGCCTGCGCTCGCGTGCAGTCGAGGTTGCCGGCTGGATATTCGCAGCCATAGGAATGATCATGATGACTCAGGATGTCGGCGACATGCATCGTATCATCAGTGCCTACGGTGCAGGCGGGACAGGCAAAAACCCGGATATGGTCACACCGTTCTTCAACCTCGGATTCTTCCTCTACCTGCTCTCGATAGCGACCACCTACCTGTTTGCATTTCTCTACCGCGCATATGGAACGAGTATTCCTGATTGGAAGAAATTTGTCTCGGTGTTCGTTATCCTTGCTAATCTTTTCACCATCTTCATGGTGACCGACGAGATAGGATATCACTACGATAAACAAACCCAGGAGCTCTACCACAGTGCCGCGCTCGTTCAGCGTGAGAACCAGAATTATCTCGGACATCAGAATCAGTATGCGTACGGGTATGTGAACTACAATGATATTCCGGGTGCCACGGTCGACTATCAAAAAGTGTCGAGCATCTCAAGTGCAAAGAATACCGCCATCACCATCTTCTGGGCCATCTATGCGACACTCATGCTGATCATCGGTTTTGCAAAACGCATACGTATGATCCGCCTGTTCGGACTCATCTTCTTCTTCATCACCGCAGGAAAGATGTTCCTTGAAGTGTGGCAGCTCGGACAGCTCGCACGCATCGTCTCGTCCATTGCCTTCGGCGTGATAGCACTCACCGCATCCTTCATGTATGCAAAATATAAAGAACGCTTAAAAGAGATCGTTCTCAGCGACAACTAGTATGAAAAAGATCCCATTCTTCGCACTCTCGGTCGTGTCGCTTGCGGGCCTGCTTTGTGCGGGCATCGCCTATGCTGACTTCAACCCCGGTACTTGGCATTACAAGAAGGACGTCACCTCGCTTCCGGTAGTCACAAGCGGGGGATTCGTCAAAGTGAATCTCGACCGCGAGGCGAGTGTTGGAGCGAACAGTAATCTCTCCGACATCCGGGTCATCGCAAACGGCAGCGAAGAGACCGCATACCAACTCGTGACCGAGAATGAAACGGTGCGCACCGAATATCGCACCACCTTCCTGCGCGACCTTTCTTCCAAAGACGGCGAGACCATGTTCATCCTTGACCTGCAGCAGAGCGGGGTCTTGCACGACCATCTCACTATTCTTTCCAATAGTAAGAACTTCAAGCGTAAGGTCTCGGTATATTCCGCCGATGATAGCCTCGCTATCTCAGACGCAAAATGGCGACTCCTGACCGACAAGGGATACATCTATAATTTTTACGATGCGCAAAGCGGATTCAATGCCGGCAGTGGGGAAGTGTCATATCCTCAGAATACCTCGCGATACCTTAAGGTTGTCGTAGCAAAAGGCGAGGGAAGTGAGGTCACGGTCTCATCAGCGCATGTTCTGCGACTGTCGATGCAGAATGCCATCGAGAGCCAGCTACTCCAAACTGCAAGTGTCGTCCATAACCCGGTCCACAAGTCGACCGAAATAACCGTCGACCTCGGCGGAGCGGGTATCCCGACCCATCGCCTCACACTCGCGACAAATGATTCCAAAGACTTCAGTCGTCGCGCAATAGTTGAGGAGAGTAATGACAAGCAGAATTGGTCCGCAGTCGGCGACGGATACGTGTTCTCCTTAGCGACCCCACTTTTCACCGGGTCTGAGCTGTCCATTTCATACCGCGAATCGCAGGCCAGATATATCCGCGTCATCATCATGGATCAGGACGATCTTCCTGTTGTCTGGGACAGCAGTGTGCGCATGGGTGGTGTAGTGCGTGCGGTCGTGTTCAAGGCGGCTCCCGGCGCAAGCTATGCGCTCTACTACGGCAATGCCCGTGCGAACGCTCCGCAGTACGACCTTGCGCGTTTCTTCCAATATGTCGAAAGTACTGACCTTGCTCGAGCAACGCTCGGCGCACAGGAAGCGAATCCCGCCTATATCGACCCTGTAGCACCCAAGGCGCCTTCACAAGGCCCGCCGAACCTTCTCACTGGCGCACTCATCATTCTGGTCGCGATCATCACCTTCCTATTGATCGCATACCTCAAGAAGCTCAAGAACACCCCGCGTGGGTAGGGCTAATCGTTTCTCACAAGAAGTCCATCAAGCGCATGAAGCATGTAAAGATAGCGTGGTAAGCGATGCTATTGATATTGTATGTACATCGGCTGCGGAGTGAGCTCGAGCAGCTCATCGGGAGTCAGTATGTGCGTCGACGGCGAAAAGAGGTCATTCTTATAGAACAGTTTGAAGCCGGCGAACTGCACCGGTTCCGCAGTGATCACCTGTTTGTAGGTGCCGAACTTCTTTTTTGGAGGTCCCCATCCGTCCATGTCCATGACGAGCTGCACTTCCGGCAGCGGGGCGATGCGCTTGTAATGCGTCACCATATCCTCAGTGAAGCGATGCACCACTAATATCTTTGGCGGGAGTTTGTTATCCCGCACCAGTTTCGCCAAGTAATCGGCGCACCAGTTGATCGTGGCGGCATCTTCGGTGCCGATAACAGTACCCGGTCGCTTGCCACTTGTTTGCATCGAGAATTCCGGATCGATCGAAAGATGTACATCAGGCTCCATGAGAAATTCCTTCAAGAGCGGGACTTCGGTCTCTAGGTCCGAGAGACCTACCTGCAGGTCGAGGAAGGTCACTCCATGCATGCTTCGTGCCATCTCGATGGCTTTCCTGATCTCGGTGTCCGGCATGCGGGCAAGGTACTTGCCGTCGAAACCCTGCGATGCCTGTGCGGTGATCGCGATATAGTCGATCGCAGGGATGGTCGGTGTGCTCGGGTCGGCGGCTTCCCACTTCGCGACCTCCATCATGAGCTTGGTCTTTGTCGTACTCGCGTCATTCTCTCCGAGTATGCCCATTCTGTTGGAATAGAAATTTCCGTAGTATGCGACGATACGATTGAAGGGAAGGAGCGCCCCCGGGTTCGGGTACGGCGCATGCACCGGCCACGGACGCGAGGCGAGATGTTTTTGTGCCGCGGACGACGTCGCTCCATGACGTAAGGGCGATGAGCTTGCATCGGCCATGATATGGACAATATTTTCCATCTTCGCGTCATACAGCGCAGTATCGAGCTTCGGTGGCGGTTCAGGTACGGGGGTGCTACTCGCAATATTGTGAGGAGTGCTCGTCGCCCCGGTGCTTCCGCTTCGGTATTCCATCGTGTGGCTCGGTTGTAGCTTGTAAATGCCGATCAGCACAAGAATCAATACCGCGGCAAGCAAGAAGAAAGCAACCGTACGCTCGGTGCGCGCCCAAGATCTGATGGTGTGGTATCGCTCTTTTTTTCTCATGTGTTCGCTGTCGTAGGAGTCATTGTAACGTACAGACGGTGATTTCCAATGCGAGGGTGGGGGATAGGTTTTTGAACAACGAGCTCATTTGGAGGTATAATGCCTACATATGACAAAACCGAATCTTGGAGAAATGATATTTTTTTGGATCTTATTCGGAGTTGCGGGCATGTTCGCATTCTTTGTGATGACCCCATATATCTCGGCGATCTTCCTCTCGAGTGTGTTCGCGGTACTCTTCCTGCCGGTATTTCGCAGACTTCACCGATCATTCAGTAAAGGGAGGACCATACCTGCGATACTCACCGTGCTCCTCGCTCTCATCTTCATCTTCGTTCCGCTCATTTTCTTCGGTATTCTGATGTTCCAGGAAGTGGTCAATAATTATGCCCAGCTCAATCAGCCGGGCTCATCCATCACCGGATCGATAGACAGCATGACCACAGCGTTCGAGCATTACATGCAGCGCTATATTCCGCGGTTCGAGATACACACCAGCGTCTCTTCCTATCTTGAGACCATCCTGCGCTATATTGCCACCAACCTCAACTCGTTCTTCTCAAGTATTGTCACTTTCGTCATCGATATGTTCATCATCGTCGGCGCAATGTTCTTCTTCTATCGCGACGGCGCCAAGCTGCACGACTTCGCGGTCAAATGGAGTCCGATGAATGATAAATATGACGAGAGCATCATCGCCAAGCTGCAGACTGCTATCAGTGTGGTGGTCAACGGTGCGCTGTTCGTTTCCGTCATCCAGGGTATCACCATCGGCATCGGCTTCGTGTTGTTTGGGCTACCCAATCCGGTGCTCTGGGGAGTTGTCTCGACCATCGCTGCACTCATCCCTGTGGTCGGCACCGGACTCATCACGGTCCCTGCCGGACTCTATCTCATGTATAACGGCAATACGGCTGCGGGAATCGGCATGTTACTCTATGGCGCACTCTTGGTCGGTGCGGTAGATAATCTCATCCGTCCCTTGTTCATCAAGCGCGGCGTCGACATCCATCCGTTCGTCATCCTACTCTCTGTCTTGGGAGGACTCGCATACTTCGGCCCGATAGGCTTCCTCGCAGGACCTATCACTATCGCATTCTTCTACGCGCTCCTCGATATCTATCCCGCAATAGTTAACGGACGTAGGCCGAAAGAGGGGGAAGGAGTGCTGTAGAGAACTTCCTATTTTGACAGTAGTTGCTTGAATGAACTTGGTCCCTCGCTAAAAAAATCAAGGTCTACGTTTCCTGAAATACCATCCACATTACCCCATTGGCTGTATTGCCAAAAAGTCCAATTGTTTTGAGGTTTAGAAAACATACTGCGCATCCAAAAATGCTGGTCTTTTAATTCAGGATATAAATAATCATCGTAAAATTTTTCAGTTGTATAAATTATCGGGTCTTTACCATATGCTGATCTGACCATATTGATGTAGACCAGTAGTCCTTTTTGGAATTCCTGCTTTGATGGTCGTTGTCTGCTATTACCGGAATATTCAACATCTACTACTGGAGGCAACATGATATCGCCTTGCGGAACTGTGCTTATAAAATTATTAGCCTGAGATTCACCGCTATAAGCGAGTGAATAAAAATGGTATGCACCAATAGCGATACCGGCTTTTCTTGCTAAATTCCAATTTTGTGCGAATCGTTTATCTGTGAAGTCATCTGCTTCACTCGCTTTTATGTATGCGAATGAAATATTTTGACCGGCTACTCCTACCCAGTCGATATCGCCTTGATGGTCAGAAATATCGATTCCCCTGAGCTGGTATGATAAGAATGAAAATCTCCCTGTGTAATGAAAGTAAAAAACGGCCGATAGTCCTATCAGTATTACGCTAAGTAATATTATCCAACTCTTCTTTCTCATTCTCATGTGGAAAGCATATCGGGCTTTGTGAAGGATTGCTACCTAGGAAAGGTCATC
>JAYTVK010000114.1:0-10567 GCA_043744595.1 Candidatus Lloydbacteria bacterium | reverse complement strand
TTTTTGCACACGCGAGTCCGCGAGCGTGTCCGAGGCGCATTTAGTCTGAATCAGGATTCTGCTCAAAATACATTCGAACTTTGTCCAACAAACACCGCAGTAAGAAAAGCAGTGCTTTTCAGGGTGGGATTCGAAGCCCTTCTCCCATATTTATGAGTGATTCATATTACGAATAAATGGGAAAGGGATACTGCCCATGTAATGGGAGAAATTCCCACCCTCTCCGCAACAAACAAAAAGAGCGCTTCTCAGTGCTCTTTTTTGTTTATGATGCGATGACGTAGATGACCACCGTCTCATTGTGAAATACTGTATTGCAGCGCTCAATATTTTTCACCTCACCGTTCAGCGGTGCCTGCTCTCCATAGGTATAGAATCCGATGAGCGGGACATCAGTGCCGAGTACTTTCTTTATCGCATCTATTTCTTCTCCGCCACGTGCACCGAACAGCTTCTTGCGCGCAATACAGTTGAATACGAAAATCGCTTTCGGACTTTTGCCTTGAAGCTGGCTTCTTGCATCTTCTGCAGCCCTGCTCGCCATTGCAATAGCGCTTTCACGGGTACCCATCATGATGCGTACCGAGCCGCCTTCCGGCACTTCAGCCGCACAGGTGATGGAGCCTTCCGCATTGACGGAGAGCGGATCGCGAATGAGATATTCTTCGCTTCCCTCTACGTGAAGCCCTAGAGGATACGAGACCGCAAGTGTCGAAAGTGTCTCTTCGCGCAGAGATTTTGCATGATCACCGAAATATTTCTCATAGATCTCTATCGCGGGCTTGCCTTCTATCTCATGAATGACATTGCCTGAGGCACGGGTCACTTTCTCCATGCGGCCAAGAGCGCCCCATCCGTGCTTCACACCGATACCGTAGGAAAAATCACCGGTAAGTCCCACTCCAACCACATCTCCCGTTCTCACTTCTCCGTGAAAGTACTGGTAGGTCTCTTTCATGCGGAAGTCATCGCCGGCAGAGCCTCCGACGACCGGAAAATGTTCACCCACGACATCGAGCACTCCGCGTACTATCTCCGCGCCATTTCCCGCCAGTCCGTCGGGAAGCATGATGAATCCGCGTAGCTTATCTTTTCCCCCTGCGAGCTGCAGTACAGATTCAGCGGCCATCTTTCCCGCCGCACGCTCACCTTCTTTCACTTTCGTACCAAGGCCGGGATAGAATGCGATCTCTCCGTCAGAGGCGATAAGCATGACAGAGACGGATTCATTCTCAAGAGGACCGTCCGTGACTATCTCTCCTGCGGTCGAACAGCCGACGATAGATACCGCACCTGAGACGCTCTTTATTCCCTCAAGCATCAGCTGCTGATCGTAATGTATCGATGAGAACACAAAGGCGATCGAGGGGATCTTTCCGCCGAGGTCCGCTACGGCTTTTTGATACGCATCCTTTCCGACCTCGAGAGGGTTGGTGCCATGTGCACTTCCGACGCTTGCGATGATTGCCATGTTATGTGAGTGAGCGACTAAAGGTTCCATATAGTATATACCGTCTACTCAGGCGCTCAACCACTCCACACACCGAACAAAGAAGCCCACCAAAAAGAGGTGGGCTGAAGATCATCTCATGGAGTAAGGCGAGAGTTCAGGTGCGTGCAGCTCGAAGTTTTCGCGAGAACTCGCGCAGTGCAACAATACCGCTTTCCTCCGCTTTGCGACACCACTGTCCGAGGTCGGCGACCAACTGGTCGGCTGAAACATTTGTTCGGGTCCAGAGCGAGCGCAATTCTTCGCGCATGTACACCAGTGTTTGCAGGTCGGGACTCTGATCCAGAACTCCCGAAAGTTGAGGCTGCACATCTTGTGGCACGAAATCCTGGTCACGGGAAAGCCACAATTTTGCGGCCTTCATATTCTTCCAGCGCTCACTGTTCTTTGCCCCATCACTCTGGAGTCTCTTGAGTTCGCACTGCACCGCGTGCCGGAGTTCTTTGGCATAGCGTGCCATGAGTTCGTAGCGGTTTGCGATCACCGCTTCAAGGGTCTTATTGTTGGGTACCGGAAGCACTTCACCAAGTGAGAGTCGTGGTGGGGTTTTGCGCACACGGGCGAGGCCTACTATCTCCATCGCGCGAATGTAACACCAGCCGATGTCGAACTCGTACGGCTTCACCGACAACTTGGCCGAAGTCGGATAGGTATGGTGGTTGTTGTGGAGCTCCTCTCCGCCGATGATGATGCCCCACGGCGAAACGTTGCGCGACTCGTCAGGCGATTCAAAGTTGCGGTAGCCAGAGAAGTGTCCAAAGCCGTTGATGATGCCGGTCGCCATGACCGGGATCCAGAGCATCTGCACTGCCCAGACGGTCATACCAATAACACCGAACGATGCAATGTCGATGACGAGCATCAGGCTCACACCGAGCATGCTGCGTCCGGTGTAGAGATGCTGTTCAAACCAATCATCAGGAGTACCTTCGCCATACACGCGAAGTGTGTCGGCATTCTTCGCTTCTACGCGGTACAGTTCACTCCCCGTGAGGAGCAGTGCCTTAATGCCGCGCGTCTGCGGCGAATGCGGGTCGTCTTCCGTCTCACACTTCGCGTGATGCTTGCGATGGATCGCCACGAACTCCTTGGTGACCATGCCGGTCGTGAGCCACAGCCAGAAGCGAAAGAAGTGACTCGGAATAGCGTGGAGCGTGAGCGCACGGTGCGCCTGCGCACGGTGAAGAAAGATCGTGACCGAAGCGATGGTGATATGTGTCAGTACGATCGTTGCAATGACAATTTGCCACCCCGAAAGGACGAGTAGGCCGTGGCTGAGAAAGTTGATAATGGTATTCATTTTGCATTTCACTTTTTGATGAGCATGTTATGAAGGAACGGAAATACTGCACCAAGTATAGCAGCGGGCGACAACTTGGCGAGTTCCTACTGCGCCCTGAAGGCAGCCGAGGAAACGGCGTAACGTCCATAGGTACCATTCCCGACTGTATTAAGGGTTGCGGTAACTGCTGTGTTACCTGTCGCTGCGCTGATCCGCTCAAGTACCGCACTGTTGGCAACTTGGGTAACAAGTGTTTCTGCTCCGATCGCACCGACCGATGCTATGGGGTATGTACCGGTAATGACGGTCGAAATGACATCATTTCCAGTGAGTGAGAGGGCGCTTGTTGTGACAGGCGCTGAAGCGAAGTCGGTCGCAACTGTGCCGAAGGCCCCGTCACGTGACCACACCTTGCCGCTTCCGGCAGCGTACTGCACGACACTAAAATCAAGTTCGTCTCTTCCTCCTACATCTGCAACCGTAACAATATCATTTGCTGACGCGCTCGAAGAGAGCGTGTAAAATTGCTGGACGCGATTACTCATTCCGGTCGGAATCACAACCGGACCGGCAACATAGCTATTCCCTGCTGTATCTGTGACCGAAAGTCCGGTTGACCCGCCGTAGTTACTCCAATCGACAGATACAACAATCAGATTCCCCGCACCGAGAGCGAAGCCTGGTGCAGTGCGTGTTCCCTCCCAGTAATTCGGATTCGGATCCGTAGTGATGACAGAACTCACGCGTGAGATCGTTGAAGGTACTGGTGTGGGTGTGGGCGAAGGGCTTGGAGAGGGGGTGGGGCTCGGTGAAGGAGACGGAGTAGGAGTCGGTGATGGCGATGGAGTCGGGCTTGGTGTGGGTGAAGGCGTAGGCGCAGGAGTCGGAGTGACTGTACTCGTTTGTGAGAGCATTGCAAACCAATTTTGCGGCAAAGTGAGTTTCAGTACTTCTCCGCGTCCGTCAGTGTATCCCCAATTTGCCGTGCCCCAGATATTCTCAGCTTTGAAGTCGAGCGACCCCGATCCTTCACTCGTATAATTGAAATACGTATTGTAAGTAGAGCCAAAGCGATATACTTTTGACGCACGTACAGTCGCGTCATTTATCTCCACAAGTAACTCCTGATTCTTGCCCCAGAAATTATTTCCGGAACTATCATAGGTGTTCATGTACACCCATCCACGCTTGCTTCGGTCGTAGATACGACCAAAGTGATACCCGATAGTGTAGGAACCGCCGTCGAGGTCTGTCTGCTTGATCAGCTTTATGCCGCATGCATATGAGTTCGGAGCGGCAATGAGTGTGCAATTCGCACTTGCGGCACTAGTGATATCGACCGCTTCGATCCAATCATTGCGGTTGTTCTGTGATACGAAGAGTTCTTCTCCGTTCGCGCCCCACGCCCATCCTGAGTGAGTTGCGTCTGATCCTATTCGGATAGGGTCGCTGAAATCAGGGAGAAAAGCTTTCGGAGCATCACCGACAGTTCCAACGTCGGCATCATTATTGCCTGTGTACGCTCGGTTAAAATCAACGATCACTCTTGTTCCAAGAGGAGACATCTCGACCATATTCGGACGAGTGATATATGGTGCAGCAGAAGCGGGAGTATTTGCGATCGTGCACGGAGCAACGGAACCCACACATGAACGCTGAATGCTTCCGAGCACCTGGTTCGTCTGCTTGTCGTAACTAAAGACTGCATATGGTAAAAATCCCGACCCCAAACTTGTATTCATGACCATCCATGCCCAATAGCGTGAATCTGTCGATGAATCTCCTTCGACATCATTCATGATCTCTGCATTCGGATATTTTGAGGTTGGAAACGCACTAGCAAAATCCCTGACGAGTACCGGTGCTGACTGCGCACCAGTCGTGGGGTCAATATCAAGATAGTAGAAACTCATGCCGACATTCTCTCCATTTCCCTGATTGGTAGGGAGTGAACGTCCGACAAAATAAAGTCGGTATGGATGTGTGCCGGTATAATCCCACCTCAATTCGTTCACTTCACCAATTGAACGCGATGCGGTACCTAAGCTCGGCTTGAATCTCAGTATCGTGGCAGGCATGTTGGTTGCAGTGCGGTACACCCACGCACTCGTCGAATTATCGCCATGCACGAGGACAAATTCTCCGCTCGTATTCACCGCACTAAAACGAGAGTACACTATCTGCCCTTGAGTGGAAGCATGGCTGCCATAATCGCCGGTGAGTTCAGATTTATCACTCATGCGTTCGTAGGAAAATCCTGTGATCGGATCGGTGTACGTTACACCCTTTTGCGGATATGTTCCTCGGCTCGGAATGTCGATCATGCGTTTATCTGAAATAAGCGTACTTACGACCGGAGTAGGGCTTGGTGTCGGTGACGGAGCTGGAGCGGGTGTCGGTGATGGCGTAACAGGAGTCGGGGCAGGTGCGGGTGTCGGTGCAACATAGGCAACAAGATAGTCTTCTGACACCCATCCGTCTGAGCCAGTATCAAAATTTACACTCCACCAAATGTTACCGGTCGAAGAGACCGGACCACCCACGACAGAGCCGGCAGCAGATGATTGCTGTGTGCCTAATATCGTCCCACTATTTGATGCACTGGCACGTACATTGAGCGGACCGGATGATACTTGTACCCTATCTGCTGTAATAAACTTTGTTGACACTGGCACAGGCGTTGGTGCTGGTGTTGGAGGAGTCGGCGCAGGAGCAGGAACTGGAACAGGAGGTGTCGGAACCGGAGTAGGTGTGGGTACAGGCGAAGGGCTTGGGGAACTTCCTCCTCCACCACCTCCACCGTATGTGACTGTTGGTGCTGGTGTTGGAGAGGGTGGTGTATAGCCTCCACCGCCACCACCATAGTTCTGCATGGGAGGAGGTACGGCAGAAACTGTCGAAGTTGCGACAGGAAAAGGACTCATGCTTACACAGAGTTGTGAAAGCTTCTTTCTGGTCATGGGACCAAAAATACCGCTGCCTTTTACGAGGCCGACGGGTGTGAGTATTTCATTTTTGTAGAGCTCTTGAAATTTAATGAGCGCAGCTTTTGTTTTGACTCCGAAGTATGTCGTCTCATGTCCGAGCGAACCGTCACTTGTTGCTGCAACCATCGTGAGCGCGTTTGCATTGAGTGTGCGTTGAAGCACAGTGACATCAGCGTGACGCATGCCAATGTGGAGTGTGGTGGCATTTGTGAGTACACACGAAGAGCTTACTGCAGCAGAAGCAGAGAACGGCAAGAGGAGGGCAATTAGAACAGCGAGTTTTCTCATTATGAAAAATTATTGATTGCTTTGTATTATAGCAAAACGCTCCGAAAGTTCGCCGCATCACAACACATATACGCATGTGACAGCGACAGACTGACTCTGTATCATGGACGCATGTTACCGATTGCAATACTTCCCGAAGATACGATCGAGAAACACTCTCCACGGATGACTCCGGATCAGAAAGCTGCACTCAAACGGCTGAGCATTTTGACTGTCCGGGACCTTCTGTATCACCTCCCGGTGCGGCACATCGACAGTGGCAGCGCCTCACCTATCGAACTCGCACAGGACGGCGAGCGCGCCACATTGTATGGTCAGGTAAAAAAGACCGGCACGAAGAAAAGTTTCCGCGGACACGTGCCGATGGGTGAAGCGACCATCGAGGACCCGAGCGGCACCATGAAGCTGGTGTGGTTCAATCAGGCATACATGGCGAAGATGATAGCCCCGGGAGACTTCGTACGCGCGTCCGGCACAGTAAAGAAACGCAGCGGCACCGTAACCCTGGTCAATCCCGAGATAGAGAAGATCCCTGCACTCCCCGGCGACATCGGTCAGTCGCTGTTCGCAGCCGAGGGCGCAAACAGCGATCTGCGATTTTTTCCGGTCTATCCCGAGACGAAGGGCATCACCTCGACCTGGTTCTTCCACAAGATCCAGAAAGTGCTTGCAAGCGAAGTACTCGAATCACTTGTCGACCCTATTCCTGCGGACGTATTGAGGCGCTATAGTCTCCCCTCGCTCCAGACCGCACTGGTGTGGATACACACACCACGCGAAGCGACTCATGCAGCGGCCGCACGCAAACGTTTTGCATTCGAAGAGATCTTCTTCCTTCAGCTTGAGCGACAGCAGGCGCGCATGCTCTATGAACAGAACCCGACCTTCACCATCACTCCAAAGAAAGAGGACGTGGATGAATTTGTCGGACACTTAGGATTCCCGTTAACAGAAGCACAGCAAAAAGCTGTTGATACTATCTTCCGCGACTTCGCTTCATCGCACGCGATGCTGCGACTTCTTGAGGGAGACGTCGGCAGCGGCAAGACCGCGGTCGCAGCTGCCACCACGTATGCCACGGTGCGCACAAGGCCAAAAGGTCAGGACTTCGGCGCGCTTCAAGTCGCATATATGTGCCCGACCGAGATCCTCGCGACTCAGCACTTCGAATCATTCATCAAATATTTCGTCGGCACCGGCATGAACATCGCACTCATCACGGGTAGCGGTTGTCGTAAGTTCCCTTCCAAGGTGAATCCCGAAGGATGGACCGACATTTCGCGCACGCAATTGCTCAAGTGGATAGGCAACGGTGAGATCCCCATCGTCATCGGCACCCATGCGCTCATCCAAAAAAGTGTGAAGTGGAAACACCTCGCGTATGTCATCATCGATGAGCAGCATCGCTTCGGCACCGCACAACGCGCGAAACTGGTGCAAAGCAAAGGAAAATCAGAGCAGAAAGAAGGAGTGAGACATATCGCTCCGCATTTCCTGTCGATGACCGCGACCCCTATCCCACGCACGCTTGCACTCACGCTCTATGGCGACCTCGACCTCACTATCCTCGACCAGATGCCTGCAGGAAGAAAGCCGGTCATCACCGAGATCGTCCCGGTCGGGAAGCGCGACGCGACATATGAGAAGGTACGCGTAGAAATGAAGGCAGGCAGACAACTGTATGTCATCTGTCCGAGAATTGACGAACCGGACCCGGAGAAAGAACAGGCGATCATCGCAAAATCAGTGAAGGAGGAAGCCAAGCGACTCAAGACAAAAGTATTTCCCGAATACGAGATAGAGATACTGCACAGCAAAATGAAGCCTGCGGAAAAAGATGCGGTGATGGAACGCTTCGCATCTGGAGAGACGCACATTCTGGTGGCGACCTCGGTGGTCGAGGTTGGTGTGAATGTCCCGAATGCCACAATGATCATCATTGAAGGAGCCGAGCGCTTCGGACTCGCGCAGCTGCATCAACTGCGCGGTCGCGTGATCCGTAGCACCCATCAGGCATACTGCTATCTCTTCTCTGAAACCAAGGGCGAGAAGACCTTTGAGAGACTCAAGGCGCTCACTACTGCGAAGAACGGCTTCGAACTCTCTGAAATGGACCTTGTGCTGCGCGGCGCGGGCGAGCTCGGAGGAGGCAAACAATGGGGCATCTCCGACATCGGCATGGAAGCGATCAAGAATATCAAGATGGTCGAAGCAGCACGCGAAGAAGCCAAGGCCGTACTTGCCAAAGACATCACGCTCCTCTCCTTCCCCACGCTCCTCTCCGAACTCAAGTCGCGCGAGAAGCCGGCGCATTTTGAATAGCACATTGCAGTTTGGCGGATGAGTGCTAGTGTGTGCTGCAGACAAACACGAAGGAGAGTCGCATGATTCCTGTGCCCTCACAAATGGAGCTTGAATTCAACATCCTTATGGTCACAAAAAAGAGTGTGTGGACAAACATTCACAATGCCGCAGACGCATACGTCGAAGCATACCCTGGGGTCAGTCGCCAAGACTTCATCGGCAGTATCGACTTTCTCGCCAATCGGGGTTGCATTGATATGCGCAGACCGAGTCCCGGCAGTGACAGCGTGTACATCAAGCTTGGCGATGATGTGCCGGACGGAATGTTTGACCTAGCTTCGCTTGTGCACGATCTGCACAATCCCCCAAAACCCTGACCCGCATCTTTGCGGGCTTTTTTATACGCATATTGCATTTTTAAAACGAGACTGCTAGCGTACAAAAGAGACGCACACAGGAGGCAGCATGTCAGACATACTCTCGCCGATAGTCATTCTCGACACGAAGATAGTGCGCGCATGCGCCTATGAACCGGAAAAGATCGGGATCATCTTCAATCGACTCAGGAAGCGCGGACAGATGATCGCCCCGAAGCTGATCGTCGCACGACTCGATTTTCTTGCGAACGCACAGGTCCTTGATCTCATCTATCGTGACAAGACACCGATCCATCTTCCGATGGTGCGGAGGAATCCTGATACCCCCGATGGACTACTCCAGATCCGGACGGTCATGCGCGTCATCCATGAGAGTCGCAAGCTCGGCTTCAAGACCAACTGACCCGCATATTGCGGGTCTTATTTCGTCTAACGAGGAAGGAGAGGAAATGTCCTCATTTACTCTCCTTCCGAGCGACGACGAAACAAGGGCTCCATGCCACATGGGAGTACGAGTCTGGGAGTATCTGGAGCACCCCGTCGGCTCGCCGCGGGCATATTTATTTTTTTCCTGTGGTACCGAAACCCCCGCGACTCTCCTTTCCCATATCATCGACTTCTTCTACCTCCACATGAAGGTAGGGACTAATGACCACCTGCATGATGCGCTCGCCTTTTTCTATAACGATATCCGCATCGGTGAAATTATAGAGTGCCGCCTTATATTCATCTTCGTTACCGCTGAAATCAGGATCGCCGACCGAGAATCCGGTTGCGGAAAAGAGTCCTCTCTTATGAAGTGACGAACGTGCAACAAGCGCGACATAATATCCTTCGGGTGGCTCTATTACCACATTCAGTGGGACATAGCCGACCGAATGCGGCGCAATACTTGTGGTAAGACGCGCAGAAAGATCGAATGCTGCCGCACCTAATGTCTTATATTCAGGAAGCGGGATACTTTTGTCGATGCGCTTGATACGAATATGCATAAAATAAAACGACTATTTAGTTTAGTCGTTTTATTTTAGCAGATTTTCCTTGATTTAATTGCGGTCGTAATCACGATTCTCTTTCAGAGTTCCCAGTGATCCATCCGGAAGCATTACTCTATCTCCGTCATTTGGGGATGCCATCTCTTGAGCGGAGTGACTGCCCTCATTCATGTCAGGATCAATAACTTCTTCACCCATTTCTTCTTCTCCAGCCATATTGACATATTAGTTAAAGTATAATGTATTATTATATTCGATATAGAGTTATTTATCAAGTTGTACTTGATCCTCATTTATCCAGCCTCCTAGACATGCTGTATTTCTGCATTCGGAAGAAATACGAGCAAACTCCTATTCTTTCTCATTTGAAATACCCGAACCAGGACGAGTCGCAGTACCTTCAAAACCTTGTGCGCGCACCAGGACTCGAACCTGGGGCCAGATATGTATAAGATATCCGCTCTACCAACTGAGCTATGCGCGCATGTAACTTACCCTTCTATACCCCTCAACAATAACACTGCGTGCGCGCCGTTATCTACCAAAACAGCTATGCGCGCATACAGAGTAGACTAATATACTATCAGCATTCATACAAACGACGAATATGTGCCAATCCAGTAAGGACATAATCATTAAGCTCTTGGCTTGCATATCGCGCATTACATGTCCCATGACCAAAACCTGTACGATACGTTATGTCCAGTAAATTTGATTTTTTAATATAGGGTTTATAAAATGCAGTCTTCGAAACTCGAAGTTGCTTTGCCCAATAGGATATTTCTTTATCCGGATCCATATCTGCATATAAGTGCAGAGTGAAG
>JAYTVK010000113.1:0-10966 GCA_043744595.1 Candidatus Lloydbacteria bacterium | reverse complement strand
CCCGCGGGGTACTCTAGACGCTATGCCAAAACATATTTCGGAGAGAACCAGCTATTTCCCAGTTCGATTAGCTTTTCACTCCTTCCCACAAGTCATCCCATAGAGTCGCACGACTAACGGGTTCGGGCCTTCATCTGTATTTCTACAAACTTCACCCTGCTCATGGGAAGCTCACCAGGTTTCGGGTCTAATGCATACGATATTATGTCGCACTATTCATACTCGGTTTCCCTATGCCTCAGTCCCGGATGGACTTAAGCGACCGCATGCATTAACTCGTTGGCTCATTCTTCAATAGGCACGCCATGGAGGTCATTGCTGACCTCGCTGACTCCTTGTAAACATATGGTTTCAGATCTATTTCAACGTCCTCACCGGACTATTTTTCACCTTTCCCTCACGGTACTCGTTCACTATCGGTCTGTAAGTAATATTTAGCCTTAACGGTTAGTTCCGCTAGCTTCCTCCTAGCTATTCGTGTCTAGAAGTACTCAGGAACAGAAACAAAAAAGATATGCGCATTTCGACTACGGGGCTATCACCCTCTGGGGCTTTGCTTTCCAGCAAATTCTTCTATACGCATATTTTGTAACTTTTCGACTTACGTCCGTCCCTGCCCTACAACCCCTATACATGCCGCGTACGTTCCATCTTACGATAGCTCGTACGCGGCGCATACAGGTTTGGGCTGTTCCCCTTTCGCTCGCCGCTACTTCGGGAATATACAATTGTTCTCTTTTCCTCTGGGTACTGAGATGTTTCACTTCCCCAGGTTCGCTCCTACATCAGTAGGTACACAGTCTTCAAACCGTGTGAGTTTCCTCATTCGGAGATTTCCGGATCAAAGGTTGCTACACGCCTCCCCGGAACTTTTCGCAGCTACGCCACGTCCTTCATCGCTTCTTACAGCCAAGGCATCCACCATATGCTCTTGGGTTCTATTGGGAACCCAAAAAACCATTTGTCCGACACTTGCAAAAGTGCCGAACGTAACCGCAACATTTATTCTGGTCTAACTACCTTGTCGAAACAAGATAATCAGACACGAGTGTTTTGTGTGATCACCAAAGTTATCTTTACCGACGAAAAGACCTCCTTGCGGATATCTTAAGGTAAAGGACCTTGGTGTGTTGCTCGATGATCACACCTTTTGTTGCTCTCATACTGCTCCTGAAAAGACAGTATAAGAACGTGTATATCTTTCGATATACCCCATTTCTTGCTGTACTCACCAAGATGCTATCCCGGTGAAACAAGAATGGAATGCTTATTTCAAAGAAGTTATCCTCCAACCGTAATCCTGCCTTTTAAACAAAAAACCGCTTCTCGCGGACACAGCCAAACTCAGGCGTGTATCTCGCTTATAGTCGGAATTTAGTAAGGTTTCTCATATCTGCGTCTTGCTAGTATAGCCATGGGCGAAATACTGTCAAGCGCGCCATTTAGCCACATATTCCCTGTTCGGGGATATCCTGTGGAAAACGCAAAAAAATCCCCAAAAGACTTGACTTTTTTGTGTGAAAATGTCATATTATCAACCAGCAAGCTCATTTCGAGCACGCATCAACCTGAGGAGATTCTGTGAACGACCGATGCTACAGTTGTGGCCAGAATGGCAACACGCATGACCGTGCCTGCCCCAAGCGCGCCGACGCGACCACCGCAGAAAAGGCCGACTACAGCGACGGCTGGGACCTTGGCCGCTCCGGCAAAGACATGCCCAGCACCGCCTCGCCTGCGTTCCGTCTGGGCTACCTCAAGGGCGAATCCGCACTCGAAGAAGCGCAGAACGGCTGCGACCGAGAAGTCTACTGACGCTTTTCTTTTGGCAACAAAAAAGCCCCGCATGCGGGGCCTTTTCTTTTACGTTTTCTGAGATTTTTCTGGATAGACTATGTAAATTCTTATCGCTTCTCCCGGATCTCGGTGCGTATCTCTTTTATCAGGTCGGCAGCAGCATCCTTCCCTCCTAGGCCAAACGCCAAACCTCCTGCTATTGCTACCATCGCAACAAAACCGGTGAACAGTGTGAACATGTACTGGGCGGCAATACCAAGCTGCGAGAGCGCCATAATGACTGCGAATACCCAGATAGCAACACGGGTACCGGTACCAAGCAGATGCGCAATGCGCGAACCAAGCGCATGCGAGGAGCCGTGCACCAAGTCACCCAAGATGTCTGAGGCCACTGAGGCAACATAGAGAATGATCGCCGCGACAACAACCTGAGGGATGTAGGCGAGTACCTGCGTAAGGTAGCTGTTGACCTGGCTTAGTCCGAGGATATCGAATGCAGCGACGAGCATGATAAGCATGCAGAACCACTTTGCAAGGGTGCCGAGAAATACTCCGGTATTCAGAGTGTACCCGACGCGACGCACCAGGGTCTCCACTCCCGCCTTGCGTAGCCATTCGTCTGCCTTCACTGCTTCTACTATCTGCTGCACGACCTTCCCCACTGCAGTACCGAAGATCCATCCGAACACAATGAATACAACTGCTACAAGAAATCGCGGGAGCGTATCAATGACACTTCCGGAAATTGTCTGTATCGAGCTCGTAAACTCTTTTGAAATCATGTCCCACATATCGGTAGTATTATCCGGCTAATCGCGTATATTGCCATTATAGCAAGGGAAACTGACTCTGAAAAATGGCAGGCAGCTTATCAATTGGGGGTTCGGGATTTCCCCACGAGCTCCGGCAGACTGTAGGTTCGTCTCTTGTTTTAGTCAAAACGGGACAAGTCGATCACAATACTGCCATTATGCGCAAATCGAAAATCCGCAACCTTGAGTACTCAAATAAATAAGCAGGTAATCGAGAAAAATTTGCAATACAAGAAAAGACACAAGGACTTCTTTTTTTCTTTTGTACTCCGTAAATGATTCCCAAGCCAAAAGCATGAGAGCGAAAAAGGATATCGTAACACCAAATGCCATTCCAAATATATCTTGTTGCAAAAAATATGATATCGGCAATACAAGATGATATACGATTCCTAAATATATGAGCATGTAGACATTCCCCGGATACGGGAATCTCGAGCGAAAAAAGAGAACCGCTGCGATCAATGAACATATACTTGGCCAAATGATCAACGCCGCAAGATTGTTGGCCAAGAATGTCATTTACCTAAAACAGGTTAAGTTTATTCAGCACCACGAGGTGCGGGTAGTCGAGTACATCGCGAATGAACTTGTCATAGATACCGAAACGGTATTCAAAGTCGATGGTGTCCATGATGCCGTAGGTCAGCTCTTTGCCGAGCTCAGCCTCAAGTCTGCGCAACACTCCCTCAATGATCGGCTTCTTGAGTTTGTCGCCGACGATCAGCACGTCGACGCGTGAATCTTGTTCATCAATGAACACCCCTGCAACAATGATGAGCTTCATCGAGCCGCAGTTCTTGAATCGTCCGGACACATCTTCTTTGCCGAGTGCTATTTCGGTCACCAGCGATTTGAGTGCGGAAAGATACGGGAAGCTGACATCAAGTCCGTAGCCGTTCACCTTTTTCTTTTCGAGTGTACCGTCTTTGCCGCTCTTCTTTGGTTGCATGCGAATGACGACGCGCGGCTTGATGAGGCCGATATCAAGCAAGAGTTTCACTTCGCGGTTAAGGGTGCTTCCGGTTATCTTGCTGCGCTTCCCCATTTCATTTTTATCAAACACATCTTCAGTGTTCATGAGAAATAATCTCATCAGCTTTACCCGAGCCGGGCTACCGAACAGCTTCGCCAAAATATCCATCAGAATATTGTACTACGGGTAGCGGAGATGGAGAAGTACCATCATCGGCAAATGATTTTGTAATGAAAAAACCGCCGGATCAACCGGCGGCCCCTTGAAACAAGGGTAGAATGGGAAGCACCTCCGGCATCACCCCACCGCGAAGTGCAGGTGGGTTGCCGGGAAGCCACAGTCCGAGCCGGGTATAGGGATTGGTACTGAACCTCCCCTGGCAGTCGGCATAGACCGGACAGTCGCGCTCCATATGCGGAGACGCTTCGCAGTTACGGCATCCACTATTGCCGCGTAGCCACAGTGCATGTGAGAGGTGGATACGCGACCACCCTTCTTCTTCGCACAGCGCGACCAGCTCATGACGCAGGATCTCTTCGAGCGTCTCATTCAAGATAGGTGCGACGCGTGAGAGATGCACCAACTTAAGCGAAAGCGCGAGACTCTGCACATGCACATCGACCGGAAATGCATCGCGTACCGCCGGCAGTCCCGCCTCTTCAAGGAAGATGGAGATGAGCGACGCTATCTTCGGGCCGATACCGGGAATAGGATCTTCTTTCTGCGACGCTTTCCATTTCATGACCGCGTCGACCGATCCACCTGCGAACATCCGATACGGGTCGCCGTCCCAATCTTCCCACAGCGTCTTGGCGCGCCGCGGCCACCAATCGATGGTGCGGTGCGGATTGCCGAACTGGCACTTCGCGAGACCCCAAATGAAGTCTGCGCGCGACCACTTGAGTACCTTCTCGGTGTACAACTCATGAGTCTTGCGCTGCTTGGTACGGAACGGGAGTGGTGCCCGCGCATTCTCCCAGAGCTGCGCATGTGTGCGGTAGACGCGTGCACTTTCTTCGCGTGCATCGGTCGCACCGGAGAAGAGCAGCCAGATGTGGTGTTCGCGTGAGCCGGGCACAAGTGCCTCCGGCCGGTAGACATGCTGCGGTGCGCGCTTTGCTATTTGCTCCGATGCACCCGAACCGATGAAGTTGCGATACAGCACTCCGAGAATACGGCGGGCGCGCTCCTTGTCGAATGTGATCTCTTCCGGAGTAAGCGATGCCCGGATGAACTGCGAGCGCTCCGTGTCGCTTCTGGGATTTCTGCTTTTTGGATCTTCTATCGTAAGAACTTGGGTCATATGACCTCCATATGATGGTTGACTGACCTTGAGCCTAACAGACCGAAGTAAAAAAAGGAACCGGCCGCATATCAGGCCGGTTCTAGAACGGAATGTCGTCGTCCGCATCGATACCGCGCTCTGCAATATCTTCTGTCGGAATCACTTCAAGTGTTGCACATCCTTGCCCGTGGCGAGCCTTACCGTGACGCTGTGCTTCGAGACGAATACGCATCGATGTCAGTAGCGGGAATTTGGGCACATTCTTCCCGTACAGAAACTCGTGCATATGTTCGCACGATTCATCGTCGATCTGTTTCACCTGAAAGGCCTCGAGGATCTCACGGCAAAGATTCCACGTCCTCCCTCCTGAAAATGCACCGAGTCTCTTTCGTGCTGCAACAGCAATATGGAGTGGCGCATCAACCTGCCAGGAAAGTGCATTGGCGACCTTTTGGGCATTAGGCATCTTCTGCAGAAATTTCTTGCTGTAGCCGCTCGAAAACTTGAAGCGACGCAGCCAGTAGCCGACGCCTCGCGTGAGCCTCTCTATCTGCGTTGTCCTCAGCCTGATGTCTTCCAGCAACATCTGCCGATACAGGAGCTCATCGCGTGCATCGACGCGAATACCGATACCGCGATATGTCGGCTTCGATCTGCCGTTGCCCCAACTCGGCTCTTTGCGTTTCCATGAACTGCGTTGATGGATCAGGAGGTGCTCGAGCAACTCTTCGATACACGGGTATGCAGAGCGGAGCTCATGCTCGCTTATTTCTCTTACTCGTGCGCGCCCATTCATACTCCAGAGTAGCCCCGACTGCGTGCGCTCTACAACACGATATGGCGTCGTGCGGTTGAGTCCTATCTCAAGTACGACCCCGTGACCCATTTCAAGTGGAGCGACGACCGCGATCACTGCGAGTTTGCCGTTCGGCTGGACATGGCAGTCGATAACTCTGCCGTCTTCACCAAGTTCAATGTATCCGCGCGCATCACGCCGAACCCGTATTGCATCACGGGCAGGTTTTTCTTCTTTGCCGGTACGCTCCAAGAATTTCTTTACCCTTTGCGAAAATCGCAAAGGAGCTTTGTGCACCTTCATGACTTTCTCCTCAAAGTAACTAGACTGACCATAAGACTAGCAGAACTTCTATAAAACAAAAGGCTGCAGTTGAGTGCAGCCGTGGCTCAGAAATGATGCGGGATACGGACTATCTCTCCGCCATACACGATCGGGACATGCGGATCGATGCTCGCTGCCGTCTTCTGGCTCGAGAAGCATTCGCGGGTCGCTCCGCCGGGGCATTCATTGTTACACCTGCGCACATGGCAGGACGAGCTCCCCGGTACTTCGTGGCATAGGTGGAGCGTTTCTCCCTGCCAAGTACGTCCGGTCGCGATGCTGATCACACTTGCGGTCATAACGTTCTCCTTCGTGCGGTTGATCTTCTTACATATTACACAAACCTACCCAAATGCAAAACGAACGCACTAGTGTGCGTTCGTTTTATAACGAGTGTCAGGGAAATTACTCCATCGAACGAGGAGCGAAATGAGAGCACTTTGCTTTCATTTCCTCCGAGTGATGATGGAGCAAGGTTGGCTTCCAACCTTACTTGAGAGTTACCTTCCCGCCGCCATCCTCGATCTTCTTCTTGAGAGCCTCAGCCTCATCCTTCTTAAGGCCGGTCTTGACCATGGTAGGTGCGCCGTCAACCATATCCTTTGCCTCCTTAAGTCCGAGTGCGAGAACTTCCTTGATAGCCTTGATGACCTGGATAGGAGTTGCGCCGGCTGCAGTGAGCTCAACATCGAACGAGCTCTTCTCTTCGACTGCTGCTGCTGCAGGGCCTGCGACGACTGCTGCTGCAGCCGATACGCCCCACTTCTCTTCGAGAAGCTTCACGAGCTCGTGAAGCTCAATGAGTGTAAGCTTCTCAACACCTGCGACTATTTCCTTGAACTTTGCAGGTACCTCTACCTTTGTTGTTTCTTCCATATTATTTGTAGTTACTTTTTTAATTTATGCTGCGACTGCTTCTGCTGCGGGTGCTTCCGGAGCTGCTGCTTCGGTCGCTACTTCGACGACTGTCTCTGCAACTGCCGTAACTGCTGCCGACACCGATTCTCCCATTTTAGTCGCCTTCGCATCGATAACGCGAACGACGCCTGCGATAGAATTCTGGAGCAGGCTGAGGAACTGACCGCGAAGTCCGTCCATGCCCGGGATCATTGCGAGTGTCGTGATCTCCGCCTGGTTCATGTACGCTCCCTGATAGACACCGCCGAGCAGTTTCACCTTCTCTTTGTGGGTCTTTTGGAATTCGAACACGCCCTTGGCTGATGCGATAGGATCGCTACTCCACGCAAGTGCGAGCTCGCCGGTAAGCTCGGGCATACTGCCTGTCACTTTCTCGGCATCAAGTGCGCGCTTCACAAGCGTCTTCTTTGCGACGTAATACTTCACACCCTCTGCGCGCAGATTGCGGCGAAGCTCGGTGACTTCCTTGACGGTGAGTCCGTGAAAATTCACAAACGTGACGGTCTCGGCTTCCTTGAGTCCCTTGGTGAGCGTATCAATGATCTCTACTTTCTTTGCTTTTGATATTGCCATGAGTAATTGGATTAATAGAAAATGAATTTTCTATAAATAAAAATCGACCAACGCGTCGACCAGTGCCAATATGCGCTTCCTTACGGAAGTGCGAAATATGGGGCTTCGGCAAGACTCATGTCTCTTTTCAGAGACTGCTTGCTGTCTTTAGCGTTATGTCACAGTATAGGGATTTTCTCAGATTCGTCAAATCCTACTCCTCACCTCAGATCGCTTAGTATACTCCTCGTTATTTGTGGGTTTCTGCCATACCCGATTCCTGTGCATGCGAATTACTTATTGCTCCTGTGATGAGAATAAGCGCGACCGAAGCCATGATGATGAGGATAAATCCGAAGGCGAAGCGGAAGAAGGTGCGGGTAAAAAGAGTGCTCGCAGGACCCGGGCGGCTGTCTGAGAGCGAGACCTCAACTTCACCGTACTCCCATCCCTTTCCAAGAAGCGCGTGGCGAATAGACTCCTCAGGAGTACCGCTCTCACGCTCTTCTCTGATATACCGTTCCAGCTCTCTGTTCATACCCTGGCATTATATCCTGCTTTTCGTATGACTGACACATCCAAGCGATCCCTGGAAGCAACATTGAGTAGAACAAAATCTAACCCTACTTCCCCCGAAGTGAGTTCCACTTCCAGCCGATGATGATGAGTGAGATGAGCACATAGAGAAACGGTAGTATCATTCCGACTATTGCACGACCAGTCGGCAAAAGCATTCCCCCTCCATGATCAGGAGTAATAAGCATGAGAAACATCGCAAGCGGGATGAACCAGAGGGAGAAATTGCGCCATACCATAAAGACCTCATTGCGAAGTTTATAGGTGATAAGGGAAAAAAGGAAGAGAATCAAGAACCAAGATGAAACAGATGTTATCTGATCAATCATATCGTTAATTGATCGACAATCTTCGTTAATTGATGGTGCACAAAAATGTCCGATTAAAAATAATATTTCTAGAATAAAAAATATGCTCCCAAAAATACTGATTATGAGTACATTTTTTTTTGTCCCCCAATCTATGAGTTGTTTCATGGTTTATATTTTATCATGTTATACCTTCTCTCCCATCACCGTATCCCCACCACCACGGAAGGTATTGTGCCATCATCAAGCTTGGCGAAGATTTTATACCAATATCCAGGGGTGAGTCCTTTAGTACCCCAATTGTATGTGTACTGTGAGGATGAGGCATCATATGTGTATGTGGCGCCAGCGGTGACGGGATCACTGTATGTCGATTCATCAATTGATGCACTCATTGCACTTCCCTTCTGTGGAGCAAGGAAGAGTGGTGCGGAAGCAGATTTGAGTGGTGTTCCTGACGCATTCTTGAGCTGGAATTTCAGCGGTATAGTAGAGCCAGCCTTAAATACACTTGCACTCTGTGATGGGTTATACACAGTGTCGTTAATGGGTTGGGTAAAACCGCTCCATTTGTACAAGATAGTGAGGGTACCGGTGGAGAAAGTGGCAATGATGTACTTGTCTGACATGAATGTACCTGTCGTACAAACAATAGGGTAGACACCGATAGATGAAGTTGCGGTTGCAGTCGTTGTACAAGAGAGAGCCCCTGAGGTAGTGCTTGTTGCACTATCCCCTACCGCAAATTCAGAGAAGGTCACAGTGAGTACAGGGATTGCTCCTCCCACGATCATGGTTTTATTGTTAGCGATTGCAGTGAGGGGAAGCTTGAAGGTGGGCGGAGTGACAACATCGCCAAGCTTCGGTGCTAAGGTGAGATCAATCTTGCCATCGCCATCATAGTCCACTCTTAGTGCTGATGCGTTTGCGACTGTTCCGTCTGGAAAATTCATGCTGACACGTGTAGTCGTCGCAGAAGGGATGCCTGCGAATGTGGTGCTAGCGACAAGGGTGTCCCCTTCTAGTTGCCGAACTTCGAGCGTGAACGAACCGCTTGCTTCACCGTTTAAGAGTAGGGTTGGGTTTGCCGAAGCCGGCAGAGTGATGACTTGGACTTCGCCGTAGCGTTTGTAGTGACCGCCGGGGATAGTGGAGGTGCTTGCGTTAATGATGTTACCGAAACTATCTTGTGCAGTAAGCGCAAGTGGAGAATGGAGGAGGAAGCGCAGGCGTTTGCCTGAGTTCGAAAGAGGATGTGATGCGGAGATAAACTCTGGAAGAGTTGTCGTTGAATGCGTGAGAATATTGTCCTTAATGAATGTGCGAAGCTCGGAGACTTCGAGGATATCTTTGTGGGTGACATCTTGTAGCAAGATGGTTGGTCGATTTGTTTTATTGTAATCATTCAAATCCACCCACCACCGCGACACACTAGGCGATGACGTACTCAACGACAGTGCGGATGTCTCGATCACCGTGCCGTCCCCATCGACCACGTCTTCGGGAGAATAGTAGAGTGCTGGTCCCTCTTGAGCACACAATACTCCGCCAAGAACTACTTTGGTACATTTCTTGCCGGTAAAGTACCGTATCGACGCAAGCGTATCATTACCCCACCCGGCGATTTCATGTACCTGCAACGTTGCAGGAAGGATCCATGCATCATCGAGATCTGCGTGAGTTGCTTCAGCGTAATTAAGCATTGTCGGTTTCAGAATAGACGGATTGATGAGATCGTCAAAGGAGGGTGCACTCCTCCCTTCCGCGCCAAGGAGAAAGTCGTGTAACTCAGTCGCATTACCGATCTCATGACCGTAACGTGAGATAAATATTTGAGTGGCTACTCCGTCATCAAAGGTGACGGGTGGAGTTCGCGTGTCAGCACCCTCGCCCGAAAAATAGGCGGCGGAGGGAAGCAGGTGATACGCCATTGGCGAAGTGCTTGCAAATGCTCGTGCGGTTTCAGGGGTAAGGAAGGGCGAGAACCAGTCAACGGGAATACCCTGATCGTATCCATGCAGAAGGGCGCCAATCGCCTGCGGGGTGCCCGTCTGTGGCGATGCGACAAGAACAAGGTTATCAATTTTTGCGAGCAATGGATCGTTTGCGTCCTGGAGTTTTTTAATCAGCGCTTTGGCAACCAATCCTCCATTGGAATGCGCGATGATGGTCACCTTGCCAGTTTTTGAGCTTTGAACAAGACGTCGTAATTCTTGAATGATGTACGGCGATGTGGTAGCAGCATTAGTGCCAGAATAGTATATCCTTCCATCAGACAACTGATTGCCGTAACCGAGCACGTCCTCAAGTGACAATCTCCAGTCATAGGGCGCAACCGAATAATCGGTAATGAGGTGCTCGTCTTCTTTCCATGACTTGAGATCACTGAGGAATGATGCGTAGATATTCGGTCTTGGAAATACTACATTCGCCTCGTCGATGACATCTCTCGTATAGACATCATCGCGTAGACTTTTGCCGTCATTACCAAGGAAGAGATCGGTGAGATCACTATCGGTGTTGGGTTCCCAAAGCTGATCTTCCCCACCATGGTAATCAGGCCGATACAACCGACTCGCCTCAACCCCCGGCAAGAACAACACATTGGAGAAGCAGTTTTGG
>JAYTVK010000112.1:0-3231 GCA_043744595.1 Candidatus Lloydbacteria bacterium | reverse complement strand
CCGTACTACAACACAAAACGGCTACATCTGGGGATCGCGCTCAAAACCCCACAGGAGTTATTACTCAAGTGATTCCAAGCTATTGATTAGATTACGTGTATCCTGGGTACATAATGGTGCATAATTCTGAGCTTATTCTTGGCTTCCGATTGACCGATCTTGGATATCTGATACGGTGAGTATATGCAATTCATTCGCACAACAAAGCACACTATCAAGATCGGCGCTGGCCGCTCGACTTTTGTGCATTGATGCGAATCTCATGAGTACACAAAAGCCGACCGGTCAGCGGTCGGTTTTTTGTTCACCATGTTCATCTGTTCTTTTACAAGGAGTAAGTGATGTCACGGATACTTGTGCTCTCAAATGGTGCTCGTGCAGGTGCGCGGGAAGCACTCGCCGATACTCAGGCGATCGTTTCCTCTGACGCAACGCTTCATGCCTCTCTCTTCGCTATCCCTTTTGTGTCGACGGAGGATGCTTTTTCGCTGTCCTCACAAGCGGTACGTTTCCCGCCGACTCGTCGCGTGGTGCGCGAGACGGGTCTCGCAGTCTACTCACCGCTTGCCGCAGGTTGGGTGCAGCATTCGAACTGGCCGCTTGCACGCGGAACCTGTCCTGCGCTGCTTACTGCATTTGTGCTCGCCATCGCACTTGAGGTCGACGAGATAGAGTATCGTCTCGCCCGCAAGGGAGATATCATCCCTGTGAGTCTCACGCTTATATTGCAAATGTGCGTCCGAAAGATCGGGATGCAGTATCGTGTATGAATCCGGCCACCGCAACTGCGGTGGCTTTTTTAACCGGGAGAACTTGCGCTCTTTCTCATGAGTTCACTTTTGCATTGCGCTTACCCGGGATGAGCGCCATTGCGAGCGTGATAAAGACAGCAAGGAGCGGGACTGCGATGAGTATGACGCGCGCGGGGAATGGTACGGACGGAGCAATGGCAAAACGCACGATGAGCGCTACCCACAAGATGATACACAAGGGAGGGGTGATGGCCCACCAGCGACTGAGTCCGGTGTTCGAGAGGCGTCGCAGTGAAAAATAGATGTATGCGAGCGCGAACAGGATGAACAATATCGGCAGAATGACTATCGAAGCGTGGCGCAGAAGATAGAGTGCACCGGTAAAAAGCGCGATGGCAAGCATGATAGCCGGGATGTACTGCTTACGTCCGAGCGGAACTTTGGTCAGTGCTATGGCACGTGTAACTGTCTTTTTCATGGACTTATACTAGCAGAAAGTAGGTAAAGTAAAAGTCACTGGAAATTTCACTGTGTTGCGATCGCCGAGAGACAGTGAGCGCGATATGAAGGCGTCTTGAGTATTTCACAAAAGTGTTCTGCATTTGCGTGACCGTTATCGTTAGCGGCCATTTCTTTTGCTGATCGTGATAACCAACAGTCCGCTTGATCGCCGAGTGTCTGCGAGCAAAAGAGTGTGGGGTCTTCGCGCATGTTGTCTGTGGAGGTCGATCGCTCGATGCGGAATCCTTCTTCCATCAGTACTCCGGTTGCGCATTGGCTTGTATCACTATCCGATGAATTGTCTGCGCAACGCTGCAGAGAAAGTGAAATATCTCCGTTCGCCATGTACATGAGTGCGTGACCCACGCCGTGCACACAATTCACATGAGCTGCAAGGGAAGTGGTGGCGAGCTGTGTCGCGCTGCATATATTGCGAATATCGTCAGCGCTAAGTCCTGCGAGCTCTTTGTCACTGAACAGTGCTTCAACGACTCCGTGATAGAAACCATTCCCGCAGATGTTACTTCCGGCGTCGAATGCACTGCCAAGCTTTCCGTAGTGTAGTGCGGCAATGTGGCCGATACGGTGTGAGGCACTATGACAGGTCGATGCGAGAGTGGTATCTGAAAGTATATCGAGAGTAAGCTCGGAGAGCGCAGAAGATACCCCTCTATTTTTTGCTGCAGTTTCATAGTATGCATCATTGCATGACTTCATGAATGCGTCGTGAGGGCAGTTCCGCGTTACATGCACGCTTTCTGATGGAGAGGGAATGCGGATGAAATAGAGCGCGGTGCAGAGTAGTGTTATGAAGGTGATGAGGCAAAGCACAGAGGTGACAGATCGTGACATGCTGCTATTCTAGCAATTTACCGCCGATGGGGAAGCGCAGTGAGGTTATTTGACAGCACACCTGTGCGCCTTATGATGGACAGAGGAGACGGTGTAATACATAAATTTGTTCTTCAATCTTTGTGTCGGAGGTATTGTCATGAGACTCCCTTTTTCTCTGCCCTTTTTGCAAAAGAACGATGGACACAGGCGCCGCAGCCCTCGGGTCGTGGTGAGACGTCGTCCGAGCATGAAGGACTGCATGCTTATCGATTCATTCCACACTGCGGTGTCAACCGACACTTCGTTCACGCTCTATGAGCTACCGCCGCTTTTGGGGTATTCCTATTGCGAAGGCGAAGAGTATGCGCAGCTCATTCTCTGGGTACAGCTCCTCTTAGGGAAAGAGCGCGAGCCGTCCAGCTATGAGCGGCAGCGCATGGTCAGCGCGATACGGGTCTGCCTCATCGCCAAGCGTGAAGCACAGTGTGTCCGCAAAGGCGGCGAATATGCAAACGAGTGGCTTCGGACACCTCATCCGCAGCTTTCCGGAGAGCTTCTCCGCTCTATGCACTTTTGCGCGGCGGCTCGTTTCGAAAAGAACTCGATGCTCTCCCTGTCTGATCTCTCCTGTCTCGCGCCGCATCCTCAGGATGCGGCGTATTTTTTAGTCTGACTCGGTCTCTATCTCCGGCTCTTCACTCTCTTTTTCATGCCCTGAGCGAGCTTTTGCACCCGTGTCGATGTGTACCTCAACAGGAACCACAATGCTGGTGCTCGCGGCGCTTGAGGCAGTAACCGCGGTTGTTGTTTCCTGCGCCTCGCCAGTCTTGCTTGAATGATCCCCGTTTTCTGATGTCTCGCCTGACTCAGTTCTGCCTGGGTGCTCGTCGCTTCCCAGAGAGGTTGTCGCTGCGTCACTTGATGTATGCTGCGACCCATGCCCCTCGTTATCATTTGAACGAAACACCGCATTGAGAAGCACTTGGTTTTGGCGCAGATGTTTTTCCCCGCCCTCTCCACTCTGCTCTGAGTTGGACGTGTTCACTGAAGTAGTACTCTCTGTTGAGCCAGATGCATCGTCCGAGTCATCTCCGACTTCGACGCCAAGAAGTCCGAGCGCATTTTTGTGTCCGTGGAGTGATGT
>JAYTVK010000111.1:0-1017 GCA_043744595.1 Candidatus Lloydbacteria bacterium | reverse complement strand
TGCGAGGAGGAGTTGCAGGTGGCGAGTCCTGCACCATAGAAGTTCGAGGTGGAGGCGGAGGAGGCGAACAGATTCGTGCTCGTACTATTAGTAGAGGTAGAGTTCGCGAGCGTGACACTCCCCAGGGTAGATGAACCGGTGACGGCGAGATTCGTGAGTGTGGTGTTGCCACCTGTCAGTGTACCGACGCTGAGATTCGTCGTCGTCGCATTCGTCGTCGTGCTGTTCCCGAAGAGTGCACCTGCGGCAGTGAGGATTCCACTGAAGAGACCACTGCCTGCGACCGAGAGTGCTTGTGAGGGTGAAGTGGTACCGATACCGAGGAAGCCACTTGCGGTGAAGACCGAGGAGAGTACTCCTGCGGTGTTGTAGATATCGATGATGTTTCCTGTTGCTCCACTAAATGGAACAAGTGCGAGAGTTGTCGATGCTGCCGCTGAGGAGACAACCGAAAGCTTTGCGTATGGAATTGTCGAAGTTGCACCTATGACTACTGCATCTGAAGTGGTGGCGAGCGTGACTTTGCCGACATTGTTGGTGGTCCAGCCTCCTCCGGTCGATGCGCCACTGACGGAAACCGTGCCGCAGACAATATTGCCTGCTGAGTCGGTATTAAGCGCATTACTTCCGATACATGAACTGGAGTTGATCGCGAGGTTGCCGGTGAAGCGACCATTCACAGCATTCAGCTGAGTGGCGAACAGATTCGTACTCGTACTATTGGTAGAGGTACTATTCCCCAGCGTGACACTCCCCAGGGTTGTGGAACCGGTGACGGCAAGGGTGCCAAGTGTACCGTTCGTCGCAGTGAGGGTGGCTGAGTTGAGTGAGGTAGTGGTGGCAGCAGTGATGGTGGCATTCGTACCAAGGAGACTTCCGATGGTGGCGCTGGTGGCAGCGAAGATCGAAGCGAACAGATTGGTCGAGGTCGCTTGAGTGGTCGTCGCGAGGGTTGCGAGGAACTTGCTGAATGAGTTGGTACCGATAAAGGTATTGTTGTCTGCGAGGAGTGTGGAG
>JAYTVK010000110.1:0-1023 GCA_043744595.1 Candidatus Lloydbacteria bacterium | reverse complement strand
GATATAAATGGCTCGTGCGAAGGAACGCATAACACACATACGCGAGCAGCAAGAGAAGTGCGAGCATGAGGAGCGATGCAAGTGCCGCGTTATTTTGCCCGTGCATCGCATAGCGAATACTCTCTGCTGAAAGATGTGACGGAAAATAGTGGAACTGCTGAAGTATCGGCGAAAGATCAGATGTCTTTGCATCAAGAAGTCTCGCTTGAAAAAAATCGACCAGATCTATTCCGCGGAATGTACTCCACACGAATCCAAGGAGATAGAGAAGTGAGATCAGGGTCATTTGTACTAGGTGCCTTTTCGAGAACACGCCGAATGCGCGCAGCAGTACTCCAACAACAAAGATGAGCACTACCGCAAGCAGTACTCCAAACACCACAAGCATTGCTGTAGAGAGGAGCGAGAGCACAAAACCGCTGACTGGAAGCATGAACACGTGTCGTAGGGCACAAAGGGCGGGAATGATGATAAGCAGGAGCGGCCAGAGCGAGGTCGCTATCATGCGCCAAAGTGTGAGCGACGGCTTCATGGTGAAATGCGGAGATGCCATAAGAAACCCTCCGCGTCCGGTACGGAACAATTGTGTCATCCCTGAGAGAACTGCACTCGTACATACGAGCACAAAAGAAACCAGGAGAAATAGCTCAATGATATACAGCGTCAACGCTTCACTGAAGTACGCATCGCGCGAGATGTACAAGAATCCATAGGAGAAACCTTCATACATCATTCCAATAAGAAATATCAGGATCGCAAAAAAACCGAGCATCGTCGCGAGCTTCGCACCGCTATTGCGGGCAAAATACCGTTTGGTATTGGCCAGATAAAATGATGCAAGTGCTTTAAACATAGGGATCACGTAAGCGCACGATACACCTCCTCGAGACTCGCCGAAGCTTTCAGTTTGGCATCCTTGCGGAGTGTTGCCGGATCACCGACGGCGACGAGTTTCCCTTTTGAGAGGACACCGATGCTGGTCGAGATCTCGTCCGCGACCGGAAGTGTGTGCGTTACCAAGAG
>JAYTVK010000109.1:0-11366 GCA_043744595.1 Candidatus Lloydbacteria bacterium | reverse complement strand
GCGACCAGTCCTTGATGGTCGAATAGTTGGTGAGATCGTACGTCATGTAGGTGAAGAAACCGAAGAGCGCACCGAGTACGAGTGCCTTTGTCCAACTGTCTGCTGCGTGAGCCGGAAGCACCGCATAGTAGATGATACCGACGATGAATAGTAGATAGAAGAGTATTGCCGCCCACCAGATGATATCAGTGCGCAGGAGTCCGCCGAGTTCACGCTTGTAGAAGCCGCGCGCGATGCCCACGAGCCAGGTCATATCGATAATGAAGAATACCGGGGTGGTGAGAAGATAAAGGAGAATGAGTTTTGTGATGGACATGAATTATTTTATTAGTTCTTTTCTGATGACTTTTTTGATCCGGTCTTTTTTGCTTTTGTGTTCGTCTTCTTTGCTGACTTTTTTGCTTGGGTCTTTTGCTGCTTTGTTGCTTTCTTGGCTTTTTTCGCTTTCTTCGCTTTCCTGATAGGCATCATCTCGGGTACGAGATAGTGGCGCTCAAGTTTAATAAGGAGTGCCTTGCGGTGCTCGCCTCCTGAATATCCGCCGAGCCCGCCAGACTTGGGGACCACACGATGACACGGGATGATGATAGGGATAGGATTCTTGCCATTGGCACTGCCGACCGCGCGCGCAGCCGCTGCCTTCCCTGCCCTCTTCGCTTCCTCGGCATAATTCAAGGTCGTACCGTAAGGGATCTTTCTGAGCACATTCCACACCTTCTTTTGAAACTCGCTTCCCTCCGGATCAAGCGGGATGTCGAAGATGCGGCGCTGGCCCGAGAAGTACTCGGCGAGCTGAGTCTTGGTCAGTGTGATGAGCGGGTGTTTTGCATCGCGTTCATAGTGTTCCGTCCAGCTTTCGCCCGGAAAGTAGATGCGGTGGAGAGCCGCGTCAGAGACCACAATATGCAGCCTCCCAATCGGGGTGCTCACTCCGTCGAAGTAATACATGTTATGGATTATACCCCCTTCGCCCTTCTGTGCAATTCGCATGCTTTTTGCTATATTAGCCAAGCATTGATTTTTGTTGGAGGAGTCGGATAGTGGTTTATTCCACCACCTTGGAAAGGTGGCATGGTCGAAAGGCCATCGAGAGTTCGAATCTCTCCTCCTCCGCAATCATAAAAACGCGCGCGTATGCGCCGTTTTTATTTGCCGAGGAGGAGAAAGTGCCCTGCGGCACTTTCGTAAGAGATTCGAAGCCGTTCTCCGATATTTGCGAGAAGCTACGCTTCGAGCAAATCGGAAACGGGCACTGCTCCTGTTAAGGAGCGAATCTCTCCTCCGCTTTGTTTGGAAGAAAGAAACTGTAAGTTTCGAATCTCTCAATATCCCCTCATGAAATAATCGGTCGATGCCCTCTTGTTTCATCATCGCTCGATCGAATCGATTACGAAGACATGTTTGCTTCCCTCTCCCTCTTGAAATAAATCCCCCGCCCCATCGTAGTAGTTATCGTGAGGCAATGAGAGTGGCCACGACCATAGCCTCGACACATTAACGATAATCATCACTACAATGAAAAACAAAATGAAAAGTAAGATATTCATGATCCCCCTCTTGGCAGTCGCCCTTATGGGAGGCGCAGCAGCGGGACTTACCGGCCTCGCAAGTGCAGCCACCTCTACGACAGATACGACAAACTCGACGGGAACTGCAGCCGCAAGTGCAGTTACTGGTACCGACACTCGACCAGCATTCGATATCCATCTCGGAGGACATATCGGCAAGAACGGAGTGAAGGAAGTGGTCCTCACTGGGAATCTCGCAACCAAGGCGACGAATGCAGCTCTTGCCGCATACCCCGGCGCAACCATTGATCGCGTTGAGAACGATGCTGATGGTGGTGGAGTATACGAGGCGCACATGACCAAGGCTGATGGTAGCCGCATCACAGTACTGTTCGATGCGAACATGAACATCACAAGTACTGAGACCGGAGGCCCCGGCGGACATGGTGGACATGGCGGGCGTGGTGGACACGGTGGAGGTAGCGGCCCTGACATGGGCACCGCACCCACAGCACCGAGCACCCAGACTGCAGAGTAATATCAGTAATACATGACAGATACGAAGTGACGACACACGAAGACCCCCACCGATAGGGGGTTTTGTGTCTGATCATTACTTCGTCAAGCGAGAGAGAAGTCCAAAGGTCTTCATTTGAACTTCGACCGAGCGATGACGAAGCAGAGCTCAATGCTGTGCGATTGGGTGAGTCTTCGAGCACATGAAGTGCTCCGTCGACTAGGGTCCTTTACTTTCAATTTTCTCACATTGTGTATCTCTACGCAGTTCCCAAGGGGAAAACTTGCTTTTCTCCTCTCGAGAAGTGCTATGATATATCTATATTAAAAGAATTTAGTAATACCTATGGCAAAGAAAGCAGCAAAGAAGGCCGCGAAGAAAGCTCCGGCGAAAAAGGCAGTAAAGAAAGCAGCTCCAAAAAAGGCGGCTCCTAAAAAAACTGCAAAGAAAGTAGCGAAGAAGTCGAATGTGAATTCGGCATTTATGAAACCAATGATCATCAGTGCGGATCTCGCAATGGTCGTCGGCAAGGGTCCTATGCCTCGCTCAGAAGTCGTGAAGAAACTTTGGGTCTACATCAAGAAGAACGAACTTCAGGATGCAAAGAACAAGCGCAACATCAATGCAGACGAGAACCTCAGGAAGGTTTTCGCCGGCAAGAAAGTGGTCAACATGTTCGAGATGACCAAGCTCGTTTCGAAGCACCTTTCATAGTATTGTACTTGTCTTGCAACCTCTCCTCATCTTGTACGGAGAGATAAAAACAAACACCTTTGCCGGTGTTTGTTTTTTTGTCCAGATCGCTTATGGCGTATTCGGGTCAAAACGCTCTTTGAGTGTAGCGTAGAGTGCCGGATCGTACTTAGCCTTGATGAGTTGAGGCATCACTTCCTTTTCCGCCAGCCGCTCTTCGAGTGCAAGCACTATCAACTCGTCGAGGCTTGTCGGCATAAGTGTTATCTTCTCTCCTCCGTCGAGATGCGGCTCACTCACCTTAGTCAGACCTTTTGCAATGAAGATATAGACAACCCAATCGATCTTCGAAGTCGGATGCTCTGCACGCCAGAGTGTGAATCGCTCTGCCTGATATCCGCTCTCCTCGAGGAGTTCACGCTTTGCTGCAGTGAGTGGATCTTCTCCGACATCGACGCGTCCACCCGTAGCACCGATGAATGGTGCTTTACCCGGCTGCTCTTGCTCGGTGAGGAGGATCTTACCGTCCGGAAGCACCGCGAACACTACCACGGTGTCAGGACGCTTTAGTTTCTCAAATGTCACCGTGGTGCCGTCATACATTTCTTGCTGCCACTGCCAGACGTCGAAGAGCTTGCCTGTGAACACGTTTGTTGCATGCTCGGGTATTGGCTGCTTGGATGCGGGACGGATGATGTCCATATTATTCGGAAGGCGGCTGCGGTGCCTGATTGGGAATAACCCGGTCTTTGAAATTCATATACACCACAACCAGCGTGAGGAGTGCAGTAAGGAGTGGCAGACTGACGGCTCCTACCGGGACCAGCGTGATGACCGATGAGAAGAGTATCGGAAGCGTCACCGCATGAAGGCTTATGCGATATGATGCACCGTACGACCAATCATATTTCAAGAAGCGGCCGATCAAAAGTACGAATAGTGCAGTGGCAAGCAAGTACAAGAGGAGGATCGCAAATGATGCGAGGAATGCAAAAAACACCAGGAGTACGACTCCGGGCGCTATGAGAGGGGTGAGCGACTCTATCTGTGTGAGTACACTTTTGACTCCGCGCTGATCTACGACGAGGTTCATTGTGGAAGGAAACTCGAGAGTGTTCAGTCCGTGTACATCATCTCCCGCAACCAGGCTTCCCTTCGCCAGCCAGAATATCGAACGGTAACTCATGAACTGCTGCGTACTGACATCATGGGTCGTGTCGATAGTAAGAAGCTCAGTGAGGCCGGCGGCATTTCCTTCTTCACGAAAGAGTACCGGGAGCGGCAATGTGTACGGCTCAGGCTTATTCACCGACGCCTGACCTCCCGTGATAGTGATGATCAGGTCGGGCGGATAATATGCGAGAACTTTTTGCGTCACCGCTCCAAGTGCATGGTCCAGGCGCGGCACGAGTGGCAGCGATATGATGATGGTCATCATGACCGAAAGGAGCATGGTAAAACTCCAGTAATATTTCCACGAGAACGATGCGGGGCGTGTAAGAAGCGCGCGGTAATATTCCGGACTATAAATACTTTTTTGTATGTGCTCGATGAAATTTTTCATCCCGTTAGAGATAGGAAGTGCTGCACTTCCGCAGATTATTGATAAATAAAATACGTGGGTCTTTCTGTATACTTGTTAACATATGTTATTCAGTGCCGAGCACATATCTCTAACGGGATTCATCCGTAGACAAATTATAGCATGTGGATGTGTGTAAACGGGTAATACAAAAGGCGGCCGGGGCCGCCTTTGCCTGAGTTACAAGCATGAATAGCGTGAGGGACACTTTCTGTCACACATGCATCTTCTTAGAAAACACACTTCTTCGCTAGCGTTCCTTGGGCGGGAGCACGAGCGGCTTCACGACACAGAAAAGACAACCGTCTGACCCCATGACCACAAGTAACCTTGGGTGCCTTCGCAAACTGAGCTTTCCTCTGCGATCCAGGTACGGGAGCGCAACAGCTGCGACCACACGCTGGTCGCTCGCGAACCTTGCGTAGCTGACATGGTGAACTGTCTTCACCTGCATAGGCATCTGCACTGGCGCAGGTGGGGCCTCGTCAACATCAGGGTACGCACTGCCGCCGACACCGAGCATGAGCAGCGTATCGTGCGCCTGTGACTCCTCAAGAGAAACTTCAGGCACATCCATCTGCCGCATGTCAGGCCAGCCGTGCAGGTCGACTTCGCCGTCAAAGAACACGTCTCCCGGACAAAACTCCGGGCATATTGAATGACACAACTCTTCTGCGTTATTGCACATCTCGAAACTCCTTCGTTGTTTATTTGTGAGTGAGACGGTTCCGCTCTATGGGAACCTGTTTAGTTGTACTCCCGTACATCATGTGCGTCAATTCTTCCAAGAAGGATAGTGCATGAGATCCATGCAAAGATAATAAATAAAAAAGTCGGGCAGCCTTTTAAGCTGCCCGAGTGCGGTGTGTGATGCGGACCGTGATGGTCAACAATATGTCATGTGGTTCTCCTTGGTTGAAGGCGCCTGACGGTTCAGGCAATCGAGGCCGGCCTCGGCCTAGTGGCGGACGGTCCCCTGCGGGACGCGGTGCGCCTTGGGCGTACGCGGCGGCTGCCAGTTGCGATCCGCGCCGCGGCGGAACACGTCCGGGTTGGCGATGGTCAGCTTGCCGCTGTTCACTTGCGCGCACATCGCACCATGCTGCACGCGGCCCTGGATGATGCGGTGGTCGTCGTCGGGGTAGCCGGCGTCGAGCGGATCGAAGTCGGTGTCACCGGCGTTGTGCTCGTCGCGGAAGTCGCGGCAGGCCGCCTCGAACGGAAAGGTTGTCAGCATCGTGAAAGCATCTTGTGCCATTTCGAACTCCTTCTTTCTTTGGTTGTGATGTGTTCATTGTGCGGAACTGCACGAGAACGGGGTGGGAACTGTATGGGTAAATATTATCACTTTTTTGGTGATTTGTCAAGTGTTTATCCCCCATTCACTTTAGTGCACATAATAAAAAAACAGGCAGCCGTGAGGCTACCTGTTGTGGTACATCGAAAAGAGAGATCAGTAGCGCATGCTGCTGAGCAGGAAGCCGTCGCTCGGCGCATCGCCTGCAGCGAACTGCGATGCGAGGCTCATTGCTGTGATCCTGCTCACACGCTTGGGCTCCGAGCGGACCGGGGTGGTCCACCGATGCATCTCGGCAAGCGCTTCATTCAGCATGCCGTGGTCAAGCAGTTCGTGCTCCGGATCGAAGCGGTACGGACGCCACCAGGACTCCATGACTTCGACGGCCTCGTGAGCCATTTCAGCCATCAGGGCCAGGGTATCTTCGCGTTCGTACTTGCGCCACATGGCATCGTAGAACGCCATGTCACGCGCGTTTGCTGCAGCGATGCGCGGCTTGCTGTGCCGCCAGTCCTGCCGCCCATACTTGGTCGCGTGCGACCCACCCCCGCCGCACTTGCGTGAATGCGATGAGCCGTCGATCGGCTGGTTGACTGCCACTCCGTTCGAGTGGCGATGCCGACTGCCCGACTTGCGGTTGTCGCGCCTCACATTGCATGAAGCGGTCTTCTTCAGGGTCCTGGCCGCGAGTTCATGCACGAGCAACTCGTCGCTGTCGTAGGACGGCACGCCGCGGAAGGTCTTCGGAGCGGGCGCCGCCGGCTGTGTGGTACAGTCGAGCACCAAGTGACGCGGGCAGTCCTCACGTGCGAGGATGGTGAGCACGTCGTCCGGGCTGTCGCACTCGATGTGTTCGAGCACGAACTCGGTCGTCGGCATCCACTTCTCGTACGAAACGCCGATCAGTTGGCAGACGTACATCTTGAATGCCAGGATCGTCTGATCCTGCTCACGCTCGCTCATCGCGCAGAAACGCGCGTACGGAGTACGCGGCTCTTCGTCGGCTTGGTAGACGTCGCCCTCTTCTCCTTCGTCGTCGAGGAGGTAGTCTGGGGTCCGCTCGTCTTCGTGGACGAACAACAGCGAAGTGATGGTCTGCGGGTCGGGGTTGCCGTCCTGCGGGTTGACCCACGTGCCGCAACGCTTTGCTTCGCAGCGTTCGCCGAAACTGTCGCCAGCCGGTTCATCACGGTCATCCGGGCAAAAGCCGAGGAACTCCGCATTGAACACAAAAAAGGGTGTTTGTTCGCTGACTTCACCACAGAGAGAAATACCGGGCATGGTTGTAGCTCCAGAATAGTTGTTGATTTTAACTCTCTTGTCGATTGGCAATGAGCAACCTAATGCTTTACCGATCTGTGAGAATTATAACATATTTTATACCTATGTGTCAATTACTTGATGACTCTAAAAAACGGCTCTACTTAAGACTTATTAGGACTTAATCTGCTTTCGTTGGCGTACTATCGGCAATTTTGAAGTCCATCGCGCGCAATATCTTGATGCGCTCCTCTATTGGCGGATGGGTCATGAACAATTTTGCAAAGAATCCGGGACCCGAGTGCTCGAGATCAGAGATATACAGCGTCGAGAATGCGTGTGTTGCAGTAGTCGATGGCACTGCTGAACCGCTTATTTTCTCCAGCGCAGATGCGAGGCCTTCAGGATAACGTGTGAGCAGTGCCCCGGAAGCGTCGGCGAGAAATTCGCGCTTACGTGATATCGCGAGCTGAATAAGGGTGGCGAAGATTGGTGCAAGGATAGCGAGTACAATACCGATGATGAAGAACACTGCATTGCCGCGATCTCTGTCCCCTCTCACGCGCAGAAAGATATTCGAAAGGATAGAGACCATACCTGCAAGCACCACAACGATGGTCGAGACGAGTATGTCGCGATTGCCGACATGCGAGAGCTCGTGCGCAAGTACCCCTTGTAGCTCGGTCTTCGAAAGCAACGGGAGAATACCCGAGTGGACCGCAACTGCCGCGTGCTCTTTGTCGCGTCCGGTGGCAAATGCATTGGGCGACGGGTCATCAACAATGTAGAGCTTGGGCATGGGAAGTCCGGCGGTGATGGCGAGATTTTCGACGATGTTCCAGAGATCGGGAGAGTCTTCTTTCTTCTCTATTTGACGCGCATGGACCATTCCCAGCACTATCTTGTCACTGTACCAATAGCTGCCGACGTTCATGATGAGACTCAGCACGACCGAGATGTAGAGGATCGAAGCATTGCCATAGATCTGCGAGAAGAAGAAGCCGAGTGCGACAACAAAGAGAAAGAACATGGTGAGGAACAGCCATGTTTTGGTGATATTTGTTTCTTGCTGAGTGTAGATGGTTGCCATAGAGGGATTATAGCACGGCAGTCAAACGGGAAGTTTCACTACGCACTCTTTGCAGGAGTGAATGCTATTTTATAGAATTTGTCCGACAAATCAGCGCCAAGCCCTAGTGCAACAAGAAAGGGAGTGTGCTTGTTCCATTTATCGACACGTGCGACATCTTCTTTGTCGTACGCAACTGATGAGAGAAATGATTGGTATCCTGACATCTTCGCAGTAAGGTCGAGGTAGTCGCGGTAGTACTCGGATGTTGATTTCAGTCTGACGGCAATCAGTTGATATCCGACGTATGGAAGCGCAATAGCAGCAACAAACGAGACCGGTCCGAGAAGAAACAAAACAAACCATACGATAAAACCAATAACTACAAGCAGTCCTGCATAGACCACGAATTTCATTTGTTCTTTCTGTAGCGCGGCAACCCCGCCTGGTCCGAGTGCTTCTCTGTAATATTCATCTTTAACATGCTCGTAGAAATTAGCATTAAATGCGCTATCGAATGCATCACTCACATCACCAGGGAAACGAAATTCCTCTCGATCATGAAACAGACCGTTAAGAATATCTTTTTCGAAGGGCGCGATAAGACCAGCATTATCTGAATTTGTTTTTGTCATAACAATGCTCCCCCCCTCCGTGCTTGCAAGTATGACACCGCGGAGTACGAGGTCTATAACTGTTGCACCCATGGTATGACCGAAATTCATCCCACCGGGAACAAACAAGAGATATGCCGGTCGAAAGTTTTTGGGCGGGTCATACTCTGATGGAAGCGCTCTGCGCTCATAGAGTGCGTCTGACATATTGCGCCTGCCGAACGATCTCGCAACAAACATGAGTCCGATAAGCGCCGGGATACCGAGTGCATTGATCATGAGCCAATGCGTGGCAATGATGTGAAATAGAGTTGTCATATGTGTTGTCATATTATATGCGAACGTAATTCTAGCCGGCGCCGCCACCTCCCCCTCCGCCACCTCCGCCGCCAGCAGAACCCCCACCGCCACCGGAAGACGCGAACGATGTCGCAAAACTCGTACTGAAGCCTGCAGCAAATGCGCCGGCTGAGAATGAGGCTACCCCACCGGAACTACTCCCGAATGAACTGCCGGATGAAGTGACGCCGCCTCCCTGATACCAACCGGGGCTCTCCATATTGAGACCGTTGAATGCCTTTGCCCATTTCTTCTCGATGCCGAAGATCATCGCATACGGGAGATATTTCTCGAACAGGTCCGGAGTGAGGTTCTGCATGCGATAGCGCTCCGCGGTCTCGAGATACATTTTGAATCCGAGCCAGTCTTCTTTGAGGAGCTCACCTTTCTGATTGAGGCGAGGATTGAAATAACCGTACCCCACGATGCATGCGGCGACGATGAGCAGTACAGTGAATACGCCCGGCTGACCCGAGAACACAACTCTGAAGAGGTCGGTTTTGAGTGACAAATAGAACAGTGCTATCATGCCTATCCCGGCCCTAGATGAGAACTTGGTCCAGGACTCGAACGTGTTGGAATACCCTCCGGTCTCGGTCTCAGCTTCCTTATCGAGTATCTTGAGCAGTTCAGGAAACCCGGCTGCCAGTGCCTGCATCTTTGACTGATCTTTCTTGAGCGCTCTGGTCGAGAAGCTGTCACTTCCCCCGAACAACATCTCAACGAACTTTAATTCATAGGGTTTCAGCCCAGTTCTGTCTTTTTCAGTCTTGTGAAGTATATACTCGGTGGTCGTGAACGCTCCTTTCCAGTCGACTTTCACCAGCGCAAGTATGAGGAATGCCAAGAATACTCCAGAAAAGAGATGTTGCTTGGGTGATGCAAGCATCCCGGTAAAATCAAAGATGGCCGGACCTGCGATAATAATGATCAGTCCGATACCGAAACACCTGACAATGAGAGGGGCGAGGCTATTCCAGTTGATACTCTTTTGTGTATCCTCTGCGACAGTAAGGTACCCGCGCACCGCAAGATCGATGACCGTCGCGGGCCATGCCTTCGAGGAAACACTCTCTTTCACCAAGAGCTCGGCCTCTGCGGGCGGAAGCTGCATTGGCGGCTCGTATTGCGGTATGATGGTCCCCCTTCCCTCATGTCGCACCGAGATCTTCTGGTAGTATACGGCCCACCCTATCGCAAGAAAAACAACAAAAAGTCCGAGCGACCATCCCCAGAGCGCAGAAAGCAGATCGGCATAATATGAACCCTGTGACACCAATCCCTTTGGCCATGCAGCGGCGATGGTCACTTGCTGATCTGGCGCCACATTATCCAGTGCAAAAAAGATACTGCGTGTGTCTTTTGCGGATACCGGGGTCTTTTGATCCGTATCGACATAGAGGAATCCGTGCAGATCACCGGACGATACGTCTTTGGGTATGACTACGGTCGCTTCAATATGCGTTATGGGAACCGTGTACTCGGTCGCAAGGTTCCAGTACAGCTCGTCATGATCCGAGTAGAATCCGACGGCGCCGTGTAAACGATATCCAAGGACGAACGCATGCGAAGTGTCTGCGAGATCGTAGTACCACTCGATGTTCTCATGACCGCTCTCGATATAGTAGGTATATTTTCCCCAACTTGCGGGGTTTGTCTTATCAAGGCGTGAACTCGTATACGTGAAGGGGTTACCGGTCGCGCCGTCTGAGAGTGTGATGTCATCGATACTTCCCACACCCTTTAATGCAATGGAGCGCCATCCGGAATGATATGCGCCGACATAGTTGTATGTCTGCGCTTCGACGACATCGACCGTGCTGTCTTTGTTCACCGTATAATGCTGCACGATAGCATCGTACGAGTAGCTTCGCCCGGTTTGTGCGGATACAAAACACGGAGCAAGCAGCATGCTCACTCCGAGTATTGCGACGAATAGTTTTGTTTTCGTCATATGATATTCTCTACTAGAACTTAACGGCCACAGGCTGCTCCGATGCATCTCCTGCAGCAACCTCAAAGAAATCCATCTTCTCGAAGTGGAACATGCCGGCGATGATGTTGCCGGGAAATACCAGGATCGCAGTATTGAGGTCACGCACATTGCCATTGTAGAAACGGCGTGATGCCTGGATCTTGTCTTCAGTATCGGTAAGCTCGCTCTGGAGTGCGAGGAAATTCTGATTGGCCTTAAGGTCGGGGTAATTCTCTGAAAGTGCGAACACGCTCTTCAATGCCGAAGTGATCATATTCTGATTGGCGGCATCCGCGGCCATGCCGGTTGCACCACCTGCCATTGCGGTATTGCGGGCGGCGATAACATTCTCAAGCGTCGTCTTCTCGTGCGCGGCATAACCCTTCACCGTCTCAATAAGGTTCGGAATGAGGTCATAGCGGCGCTTCTGCTGAATAGTGATATCTGCGAGCGCTTCTTTTGCGCGTTGCACCAGTGAAACGAGGCGATTATAGCTCATAATGACCCAGGCT
>JAYTVK010000108.1:0-11418 GCA_043744595.1 Candidatus Lloydbacteria bacterium | reverse complement strand
GGCTTGACCCCGGCCCGAAGCAGATCCTCTGCCTCATTGGGAAGAAGGCAATTTTCTGTCACTCTCGACATGTCGAGTGCCGCAGCCTTGTCTTCTGCGATCACTTCCCGGAGAGTCTTCCCGCTCTTGATGGCACGCGCTTCTACGTTTTGAAAATAGATCGAGGTTTCTTGAGGCATGATCGCTCCAGTCACTGAGGTAGATGGGACAACTTCGCAAAATCTATCACAGGGCAAATCGCAATGCAATACGTCAACACCAATTGATCTCTCCCCTCCCATTCTCATTGAGATACTCATTGGCATCTTTGAAATGACCGTTTCCGGAAAATCCTTTGTGCACTGAGAGTGGCGACGGGTGCGCTGATTCGAGTACTAAATGTTTTTCATGATCGATCAAACTACGTTTCGCGCGTGCATAATTTCCCCAGAGCATGAGTACGTTGTGCTCCTGTGTCTCGCTGACGATACGAATGACTGCATCGGTGAACTCATGCCAACCGATATCACTGTGCGAGTTTGCTATGCCCGACTCGACGGTAAGTGACGCATTAAGGAGGAGTACTCCCTGCTCTGCCCAGTGCGTGAGGTCGGGTGACTTCACACATTTCGAGCCAAATTCTGCTTCTATTTCTTTGTAGATATTCTGAAGTGACGGTGGGATGGGATTACCCGGGACACTCGAGAACGCCAGACCATCAGCAACTCCCGGTGTATGATATGGATCTTGCCCCAATATCACAACACGGATATCTGAGGGCATGCACAGATCAAGCGCCCGAAAGACTGCGCCCGGTTTTGGAAATACTTTTTTACTGAGATACGCAGTGCGCACCTTCTGTCTGAGTGCACCGAAATACGGCTTCTCAAATTCCTCGAGTAGTAGTGCCTCCCATTGTGGTGAGATCTTTATTTCGCTCATAAGGGTTATATATGAGTGATGACATAACCTGCTACGACAAATAACAGGATGAGAATACTCAATATTGTATATCCGACTATTTGTAATCTGTGACTTTGTTTTTTGAAGCTTGCGTCCATAAGGATAGGATCGTGTGGCTTTGCTTTAGCGAGGACAATCAGATCATTGGCTGATCTTACAAACTCACTTGCTTTATCTAACTGAAATCCCCTCAGATCATTTAGTGTTTTTGCTCCAGTACTACCAAAAAACTCTATATGCACTATACCCAACAGGCGCTCAAGCCAATTTGCTCCGATTTTGAGAGACGAGAGTTCCCACAGAGGTACTCGTATCATACTCAAGTATATTTTGGGAGAGGATATGACTATTTTTGAATCATCCAGATCTACATGCCGATGCATAGCGATCCATCCCGCAATAGCCATGATTGCGAATGCTATGATGCTAAACAAAGGAAGATCACTTGTTTTAACTGTTGATGCGCCTGCACTGCTGAACATTGTTGCCTCACCCTTGAATATTATAAGTCCAAGCAACAGTGCCAAGTAGAATGTTGGATATGCATATGAAACAACATATGTTTTCCATGAATTATCTGAGACGATCGATACGTTGTCTTGATTCATTATCAAAAATCTAATTCTACCTCTGTATTCGGAGTTGGCACCACCGCATCCAGTCCTTCATAGTCGCGCAGACGCTGTGCGAGGAACATCGCAGCTTTCGGCTCACCGATAGCGACGAATACTTTCTTGAGTGTTTCCTTGCCTTCCGCTGCGAATTCAACGAGATGATCCATATCTTTGTGACCTGAATAGCCCTGGAGCTGAGACACCTTTGCATTGATGTGCACATCGTCTCCGTTCAAACGCACCACTTTTTCTCCTTCAGCAATGCGTCTTCCCGGAGTTCCTGCGGCCTGATAACCGACAAGGAGAATGGCGTTATTTGAGTCCGATGCATAGTGCTTCAGGTGGTGCACGATACGCCCGCCGTTCGCCATACCTGATCCTGCCATAATGATCTTCGGACCCTTGGTCTGCCAGATCGACATCGACTCATCCTTGGTCTCGGTCATGAAGAGATTCTTGAACTTGAAAATATCATCGCCTGATTTAATGATGTGCTGGGTATTCTGATTAAAATACTTATCACTCTTGCGGTACACTTCGGTTGCCTTGATAGCGAGCGGTGAGTCGACGTAGATCTTCACGTCAGGAATATTATGGTGCTCGACCATATCATTCATTTCAAACAGTAGCTCCTGTGTGCGCTCGATAGAGAACGCGGGGATCATCAGCACTCCACCTTTCGCGATAGTGTCGAGCATGATCTGCCTCAGCACTTCTTTGCGCTCGTCACGGTTCTCGTGATTGCGGTCTCCGTATACAGATTCCATCAGAAGATACGTCACACCCTTGATCGAGTCGGTGTCATTTAAGAGCGGTGAGGGTGAATTACCGAGGTCTCCGGTGAAGACAATGGTGGTACCATTTACCGTGATGAACATCATTGCCGAGCCAAGAATGTGCCCGGAATCTTTGAGTTCAAGCGTGATGCCGTCACCTAAGTCGAGTGGTGTGTAGTATTCGAGCGTCTTCCAATGTTTCATCGTCTCGCGTACGTCGCTCTCGACATAGATAGGTTCTCTGCCGTCATAGACCGCTTCGTGCTGCAAAATGCGTGTTGTATCAAGAAGCATCATACCGGTCAGCTCCATGGTCGGGGGGGTCGAGTAGATAGTGCCGCGAAATCCTTCTTTGACCAGCTTCGGAATACGACCGATATGGTCGATATGTGCATGCGTTACCACCAAGACATCTATGGATGCAGGATCGAATTCAAATTTCTCGCGATTGCGGTCATCAGCGAATTTATCTCCCTGAAACAGACCGCAGTCGATCATGATGCGCTTACCGTTCGATTCAAATAAAAAATTAGAACCCGTTACCGCGTCGACCGCCCCAAAAAAACCTATTTTACCTTTTACTGTTGTCATATGATCTTATTATAGCCTTTTTTGATAAATATCACCGAAGCAATAACTGCACCTATCATGTCGTCCATCAGGTCTTTAAGTGTATCGAATACCCCGTTATCGTTGAGCTTCACAAAATGCTCGACACTGTATTCAAATACCTCCCACAAAATACCGATGACGAGTGTCGCGGCGAGCATTGCGGTCACAACAAAAGCGGTGGAGCGGTCGTGGCGATGGAAGCCGAGATGGTAGTACACCACGAGACTGGTGAGAGCTACCCACATACCTCCGAGCATATGCATTGGTATATCGAACCACCACAAAAGGTAATAGAGGTGGACCTCCTCCGCGAACGCATTCACTCCCCAGATAAATAGGATGAGTGCGGCAAGGGCGAAGGAGAGGTGTTTCGATTTCATGAATGTGCATTCATGGTAACAAACTGCCGGGTAAATGAAAAACACTCCGCGCTTTCGCTTGGAGTGCTTTTCGAGATACTTGTATTCGGATGGAACCTAAAATATATTAGGTGGGCAACCTCAACCAGTGACCCAAGGGTCGTGGTGATTCGGTCAGCCCTGTTCCAGACTTAGGGTTTTTCCGAATACGTAGGCATTATAACGCTACTCTCCCCATGTTGCCAACAGTATATACCTGTGGATTTCAGTAGGTTTTCCACAGCCTTATCCCCACTACTTCGCCATATCCATACATTTGTAAGGATTACGCAAATTTGGTACGGAATAGGCAAAATTTTTCGATGTACCATGAAGCATCAAATCAACACAGTAAGGTTCACTTTTTGGATGAGATACGAAGTCCTGGACTGAGGTGATGTTTGAGAAGCTGTATGAGCCATACTGCTTCCAAACTCAACGAAGGAAGGACAAGTAGCTCGCCAAAAATGGACTTTACTCAAGGATGCCGTCGAGATTGACGTCGTAGAGTATCGCCTCCGACACCAGTCGGTAGTCGAGCTGATCTTTCTCGGTGAGCCAGAGATTGATCTCACGCTGTGCTTCGGCAACCTCATCAGAGCAGTGGATGAGATTACGGACCGCACGGTCGTCAACTGATGCGATGGCATACGAATCATGAGTGAAGTCACCGCGGATGGTACCAACATCGCTTGTTGCAGGCTCGGTGCCTCCGACGAGTTTCTTTACAACTGCGACCGCCTGATTGCCCTCAATAACGAGTGTGAGCGTCGGTCCTGCGGTCATGAATTTCACCAGTGCGCCGATGATATCCTTGCCGTATTCAATGGCTTCTTTCTCGACTTTCATGCCGGCAGCCTTGCGGTCTTCGACTATTTTGCTGCCTTTCTTTAGGAACCACGCATCGTCCTTGTTGTAATGCTTCCAAAGCTTCGACTCATCGAGGATGCCGAATTTCATGGTCACTACCTTGAGTCCGACCTTCTCGAAACGTCCGAGTATCTCCCCCATCAGCGAGCGCTGAATGGCGTCGGGTTTTAACATGACAAATGTGCGTTCTTTCTTGGGATGTGCGTTCATGGAAACAATAGATTAATGCGTAATGTGTCCCATACTAGCAAAAAACCCGCACTATGCAAACGTGAGGGTTTTTTGCTTGACCATGACTATTCCTCCCTACGCTCCTGGGACTCGGGTCTTTCCCATTTCGATCTTCATAGCGCGCGCATAAAAATCAATGGCCGATTCATCTTTTCCTGGAGTATACCCTTTCGACAATAACCGTTCAAATACTTTGAGAAGCGAATTATTCATTGCGCGCATTTTTTCCATAGCGACGTCGACAGGGAGATCCGCGTCTGATCCAAAGTGTTCACGGGCAGTACTTATTTGCCTTGCGATCATTTCATTTATACGAACTTCTTGTCCCGGATAGGGAGTCTGTTCGATATGTGTAGGAATATCAATAGGCTTGCGATACGGAAGCGCTTCTCCGGCAGTTTGTTGGCTACCATTTATCGTCTGAGGGGGAAAAAGACCGAGATGCTGTCGGAGTACCGCCGTTATCGAAGTTACGCTCATAGAATACGCGCGGAGGAGTGGGTGCTCCTGAAGGAGGGACCGGGTGTGATTCCGGCATCGGAGCGGCAGGATAACCGAATTTGTTGAAGGTCTGTCCTCCTGGGCGATAACTTGGGACCTCAATGTGCTGGTCTTTGAAAGGCACCTGCGGGCCATGTACATGATCGCGCAGCTGACCGTTGTTCAAGAGATCCATTGCACTCGGCTGCCCTGTGGGGTTATCCCAATCACGATGGAAAAATTCAATGCGCGGCTTCTCGGGTACGATAGGTACAGGAGCACGCTCAACAGGTACGGGGTGGGGAGTGGGAGGCGCTTCAGGACGAGGAACAGCTGCTGCGGGAGTAGTCGCAGTTGCGGCCTCGGGCGAAACTGCAGGAGCCATGCGCGAATGTATTGATGCTCCTGATGCAGGTTGTGCGGGTGTAGCGGCAGCTGCAACATGGGCTCCACTTGCTGCACCGGACGGAGCACTTGCGGCATGCACCGAACTTGCCGCTCCTCTTATCTGTTGTGTCCCATGGAGAGTTGCTGCTGTGTGTCTATTATCCATACCGTACCAATTCTTGATGTGAGGATTCACAAACTCTTGCATAAGATAACCGGCACCAAGTGCTCCTACGCCGCGGACAAACGCTGATGACGCTGCCCCCTTCCATACCTCGCCTCCGCGCACTGCTTCGATCTTACCCTGATGAGAAGCGGCAGCATCATGTATCATGTTTTCGATCTCATGGCGGTCGATAGTCGTATTGAACTCGCCTTTCGCTATTGCCTTGGTAAAGTCGAGTCGGTTGAGGGCAGTAGCACCCCTGCGCTCGTCTCTTGCGTCAAGTGATGAGCCGCCAAAGTTGATCATGCCGCGGGCTTTTTTCTCCTTCATCAATGTCACGGTCTGCACGACTTTCCTCTCAAGAAGTTCGCGCTCCGCGGGTTCAGTTGCCTGCTCAAGCTTATTGGTCAGTCGCTCAATACGGTCAATGAAGAATGTCGCATCGGTATACTCTTTCATCGGGCGTTTTTCGTAGCGCAGTATCTTGCGCTCACCGGTCTGTTCATTGATCTTCACTTTCCCCGTTTGGTTGTTTTCTTTTTCAAACACCGGATACTCTACTATTTCACGCAGATCCTGCTGACTCATGCGACCATCTTTACGGCGCTGCTTGATCAGGCGCTTCGCATCTTCTCTGCCGATACCCGCGCCTACAACCCCGCCAATAAGTCCGATAGCCGGAAGTGCGATGCCGCCAGAGAGTGCGACCGCCGCAGCACGCGTCACGGCACCAAAGGCAATGAATGAACCTTTGGCTTTCCAGAACTCTTTTAAGGCAACTCTAGTCACCGACTGATTTTCCATTTTGAGAAGCGCGTTCTCGGCATCAGGATGGGTATTGAATAGCTGATTCATCTGAACCTGTTCATCTATCTTATTCATCTCAAGTGCTGCGGTGCGGTCAGGGTGCTTATCTCCATTTGCGCTTGCGCGCTCCTTTGCCTGTGTTGTGTATAGTGCAAACATGCCTTCACGTGCAGCATCATACTCAACGCGTGCTTTGTTATACTTCTTGCGGTCAGTACTGAACATGCTCTCAAGCATCCCCACTCGAGACTTGTCCGCATCGTATCCCCACTCATGCGGATATTTTGCGAATTCATCAGCCGCCTTATTGTATCGCTCAAGTGCGAGCAAGTTTTCGCCGGTAAGGGTCTTCTCTCCAACTTTTCCAAACAAGCCTTCTTTTGAAACATAATTGATCTTGATATTCCCGTCAGGCAAGACTTCAACCTCAGGGCCGTTTGCCGCGACCTGAACGAGATCCGTAAGCGAGACAAGATTTTCGGCAAGGAACTGTCTGCCATCGCGACCCTCTCCCTCACGCTGTTTCTTTGCAAGCTGTTTTTCAAGCTCGGCAACTCGCTTCTCGGGCTTGGTTCCCCAGTGCCAGATCTGCTGAAGGGTTTTCTTTACCCATCCGGTATTCTTCCATTCTTCTGCCTGTGTATCACGTGCTTGGTCTTTCACCTTATCAAATACCATCGACTGCAGGTTCTTCAGCGTCAGAAGCTGCTGACCCTCAGTGAGGTTTGCAAAGCCGGGGATGCGCTCAAGGTCACCTTCAGTGATACCCCTGAAGCTATTTTCAAAACGTCTCGAGACGCTGCGCTCGATTGGCTTCGTCGGAGTAGCTTCGCCAGCGGGGAGCGTGGGGTCAAAGTCTATCTTGCCGTCGAAATTGAGATTGATGTCGAGCGTTTCACTGAGTCTGTCGGTGAGCACAGGCAGCTCTCCGCTGACTCTCGCACGCTCAGTAAGCGGCACCGCATTTGCGTCAAAGATCCCTGCGCTTTGATCGCGAGGTGTCATCGGTTCAAGGCTCATCCCCTTTGTCTTCTCGTCATTGATCTTTTTCTGATCGGGACTGAGATTTGCATCAAATGCAGACCAGTATGCGTCCCCAATGGGCGCGATTGCCTCTACGGTGCTGGGAATAGCGGGAGCTGCTCGGGGATCTGCCTCTACTCCGAGCAGAGTGGCTGCGTTGTACCAGGCATTCATTCGCTCAAGTTCGACTTCAAACTGCATAACGAGCTCATTGTTTCCCGACTTCTCTGCAGCGCGTAGTCCGTCGATGATCTCATGCCGGTTCGTCAGATAGGTGCGCTGAATGTTATTGAGAGAGGCGTCGTTCAACATTGCATCCTGCTCATCTTTGCTTGTGATGATATCTGCGTCGCTTTCTTGAACTGCAGCGGTTACGCTCTCAGGTGCAGACGGAGGAGTTACGGTAGTTTCCCCCTCAGGTGTCTTTGGGGCGTTTTCATCGGCGACGAAGGGAGCGTGGTACCACGTGTTGAGCTTGTCTATCTCGTTCTGTAGTTTTGAGGTACGCGAAGTATCATTAACACTCTTTGCCTCTTCACGTTCGTCATGAAGTTTTTTCAATTGTTCCAAATACGATCTCTTTGTTTCCTCATTCTGATAATGATACTGATACTTGGGTGCTTCCGGCATACGATGAACAAACTCTTCGTATACTGCATCACCGCTCATCAGTGCAGCTACCCAGGCAGGGAGCTTGCGGATCGCTTCTGTGTCATTTCCCTTTATAAATGTATGGACTTTATCAATGGTAGCTTCTTTTACTCCCGGAACATCACTAAATTGCTCAATGTGTTGAAATTGAAGTCGCTCATTCGTATCAAGATAACGGCGCAAGACATTTTCCGCCGGAGTACCCTCTGTCTGAGGAAGCGGCACATGAGCGTACTCATCGACCTGCGGTGCTATCATCGCCAGGATCTCGGCGAGCTTGCCTTCTTTAATAAGATCTTCGGGGACTCCATGAAGACGTAGCGTGCGAAAATCAGCACTCTCCTCGGTGACCACCGGAGACGGCTTCCCTTCTTTGATCAATCCGTCTATCTCGTGCGAAATACGCTCAAGTGCACTCGCTTGTTCCATGAACCGCCGATACACCACTCCCGCCATATCTTTTTCTACCCCTTCTTCGGTCAGTGCTTTTTTGAATGCATCCCTGCGCTTTTCGGTCGCAAAATATTCAGCGCGTTGATTCGCATTCAAATTGTCACCACGCTCTTTGAAGGTCATGCTGCGCCAGTTCTTGTCTTTGGTTTTGACCTGCGCGCGAAGCACCTCAGGGCCAACAAGCTTTGCTGCTGTTTCTTCAGTGAGGCGATTGATACGCTCGACCTCTTGTGGGTCGAATTTACTACGCTCTACCGGATCTCGTCTGAGTGCATACTGTGCGTCTAACTGTGCGCGCAATTCATTGAGTGAGGTAACCAGTTTGAGCTTTTCTGGAGGAGTGAGTTCGCCCGGAGTTACTGCTTCAAGCTGTACAGGTGCTGCCTCACTCACTACTAGCGAAACAGGAACTTCAACTGCGACCGCAGCGGGGGCGGAAGGAGAGGATCCTACTTCTATGGCGGCGGGCGCTTCCGGTACCACCACAGGGTCCGGCACTTTTTCTACGGCCTGAGGAACTGCAGGAGCAGGGACGACTCGCTGGCTGAGATAACGGCTGACAACAGGGATCTCCTGAAACTCTTGTAGCCATTTTTCCGGTACATTTGCGCCGTTGCCCGACTTGATATCTGCAAGTGTTTGCTTTAGCTCGCGATTTGTTCCCCTGCGGTTACTCTGGCGCAGTGCGCGGCGCTCCCACTCTGCCTCAGCACTCGCACGAAGTTTCTCATCATCACCGGCTATCTGCTCTTTGAGGGTCTCTCTCGAGAGCGCCGACATCGCCGCACGTTCCTGTTCTTTTGGAGTAAGTACTACCTCTACCTTGGCTGGAGCGGCATTTTGCATTTCAACGATACCTCCAAGCTCTACAGTGAGCTCATCGAGTGTTGTTCCTTCTTTTGCGCCGTACCAATGAAGAAGGTGGATATCGGCAGGGCTCAAATGATAATTGTCTTTGTCTTTTCGCTTTGAGAGTCTGTCGTGAAGCACGGTAAGTTTTTCGGCTTGTCTGACGAAATCTTTGCGCAACATTGATACAATTTCAGCATCAACACCGGGAAGTGCCTTCGCGAAGCTATCTCTGCGTGCTCTGAATTCAGCGACACTCGCACGTTCTGCCTGCATCACATTGCGTGGGAGCCGCGAGAAGTTCGCGCTAAGCTCCGTGGTATTTCTATCCCCTGCCCGTACAAGACCGCGTAATGTATCAAAGCCTGCGATCTCGACTGCACATTTCTTTGCTTCATCAAGCATCCCGAGTCGATCTCTTTCTGCGCTTATTCTTTTTTCTGCTGAAAACTCAGGATCATCTGACCTCTGCCGTTTTTTTTCTTCACATGCACGGATGAATCTGCTAATCGACTTTATCTCGGTGCCGATGTTGTTGATCTTCTCTATAAATTCCTTTTTACGCTCTTCTGTCTGATCGACAGATCGTTCGGCTGACAGTGGTGATACTGGTGCAGCGGCGGGTACGACGCCAAGCAGTGTGCCGATATCTGCAAGCGAGCTGACTTTCGTAGGCTTTGGCTTTTCCGGCTCGGGAGGAGCTTCGACAAACGGAGGTGCTTGCGGGGGTGGAGGAGTACCCCCTGTTTCATTAGAAGGGAGTGCTTCAGGCGCGGCAGTTTCAGTGGATACAGCAGTATCTTCTGGCGCAGCAGCTGCCACGACGAACGGTTCTTCTGTTAGTGCCTCAGTGGGAGGAGGTGCTCTGCGAAATACGCGCGCTTGTACTACTTCAGTATCTGTCGCTACTGCAGCTCCATCTGCTTCCGGAGGTGTGGGGACTGCAGCAGCAACCTCTTCGTCGCGAAGATGTTGTTCGACGTACTTACGCACTTCGGTAGTAAAATCAGCGTGAGGTCTTTCGGGATCGCTTTGTAGTATCACTGCCTCCGCAGCATCAAGCGCAGCACTAACCCATGCAGTTTCTTCTTTCGATGTCCCACTCGAGAAGAGTGAGTCATGAAGTTCTTGTTTCCATTCTCTCACTCTCGCCTCATATGCATCGCGCCCACTTACTGATGTTTCCGGCATCGAGGCGGTAGCGGTATCTGGTGCAGCGACATCTTCGGAAACTTCTTCAATTGCAACGGGGGGTTGACCCAAGGCTGCACCTTCGTGTGTGGTAGATAAAGCATCAGACTCTGGCAGTTCACCAGTGTGCACCGGTACTGCATCATGATCTTTCACTCCACCGTTTCCACTCGGATCTAGTTCGATAACCATACTAAAATTATATCAATTTATTTAAAAAAGTCAATAGAATTTCCCTAATTACCTCTTATTTTACAGCGTTCCTCTCAAATATCAAAGCGACCTAAATTTCACGACCGTAGGTGAGTTTTGGGATGGGACCCAAAACGCAAGACTCATTGAGGGTTTTTCTGAAAATTCCAATGAGTGGACAGCTCCTGTAAGGTGGATGAAGTTGGAAGTGACCAATTCTTCTTAGTGGTAGCACACTTAGAAGAATGGAAATGCCCCGTGGTGACTAAGGGTGGTACGGTACTCTGTGAGTACCGCTTTGTTATGTCTCTCTACTGCAAAAAACTATGCGGCTTTCTTGAATAGTTGGCCTATTGCGTCACCAATAGCGCGTGTCTGAGGACTCTGTGAACCACGAGTCATTGCCTGTCCCACTTCCATCATCCCCGCAGTAACGCCAGTTGCTTTCGGCTGGGTCGCATTCGCCACAGCACCGGCAACATCCTTGAGTTGCTGATTGCCTGTTATTGCACCGAGTACACGTGCGGCCGTATTGATAGAGGCATTATCTGGACGAGCCGAAGCCTGAACCACTTGTGGGCGTCTTACTGTAGGAAGTGCACTACTACCCGCTTCGATATCAAGCTCTTTTTTGACTACCTCGTCCGCGCTGATGCCATCAGGAAATTTGCCGCCATTCTCAGCAGTAAGGGCTTTGATGGCCGGCCCAAAGCGGACACGCTCGGCAGGAGTGAGGTCTGCGAGACGAATGGGTGTCTTGCCTGCCTCAATGCTCT
>JAYTVK010000107.1:0-43498 GCA_043744595.1 Candidatus Lloydbacteria bacterium | reverse complement strand
CCGTACTACAACACAAAACGGCTACATCTGGGGATCGCGCTCAAAACCCCACAGGAGTTATTACTCAAGTGATTCCAAGCTATTGATTAGATTACGTGCATGTATCCGACTACCGACTCTTCCATTTGTAGACCGCAAACCATACGACAAGAAGTGCAAGAACGATGCTTACGACTCCGGCGAATACATTCAGATAGTGACTGAGCTGTACGTAGGCATGTCCGAAGAGATAGCCGATGGCGAGAAATATCGCTGATTGCACTAAAGATACGGAGAGACACATCAGCATGTATCTTGGATAGGGAACGCGTGCACTGCCGGCAGCAATGAGACCGACCGGACCGAGCCCCTGCACGAGCTTTGATGTCGCAATGGTCTTGTATCCATGTGCTGCAAAATGTGCGCGCACTCCCTCAAGTCGCTCATGAGTCACACCGATGTGTTTTCCGATCCAATTGATGAAGGTGTTTCGTCCGGATCTTCCGATAGCATAATAGAGTGTATCGCCGAGCATATCACCACCGACGACCACGAGGTATATGATGAACGGACTTAAGATCCCGAGTCGCACAAGAAATCCGCCGATGACGGTAATGATCGGACCCTCGATAATTGCAAGCGGGAAGAGAGCGATATATCCGAACTGGGTAATGTAGAGAATGGCGTGGTCCATATGTGTGCTCAGTATAACTCAGGTAACCCTCCTTGATATCCAAGCATGTCGCACCAAATCGCCTGCATGCTGCGTATACTCTATATAATGAAGAAAGTGATACAGACAATGATATGACACGATCATCTGACAATCTCGCATACCTTCGCAATAAGGATTTCTTAGGTTCGGCCTCACTTTCCGTGCTCCTCCTTCTCGTCAGTCTTGTGGTCAATTGGTATGCAGGGATCTATGCGACTGAAAGTGCCTCAAGTTCGGTGACCGACATTATTTTGAGCAACACGCGCGCATATGATGTCGACTGGATATTCATTTATGGTGCGTTCGTATTCTGGGCCTTCACGTTATTTCTTTGTATCCGTGATCCAAAACTTCTGCCGTTCACTTTTGCATCCATCGCACTTTTTGTACTTATCCGTTCGGTATTCATCAGTCTGACACATATCGGTCCTTTTCCGACACAGATACCTCTCGATTCGGATCTACTCAATAAATTCTCATTCGGGGGCGACCTGTTCTTTTCAGGGCACACTGGGCTGCCGTTCCTGATGGCGCTAGTGTACTGGAAAGATCGCACACTGCGCATGTTATTTATTTTTGCAGCAGTACTATTCGGAGTAGTCGTACTCCTCACCCATCTGCACTACTCTATCGATGTGCTCTCGGCATTCTTCATCACCTATAGCATCTTCCATATCGCCGAGTTATTTTTCAAAAAAGAGCGTCAGATGTTCTATCATGGAATAACAAGCTCACCTTCATGAAAAATAAACAGCACCAAACACACCCGCTCACGTGGGTATTTACCGGACTTGCCGCACTCTTTGTGCTCGCGGTATTTTTGTTTACTCAACATGTCAGACACATGCAGCACATGGGAGAATTCCATCCGGGGCGGACGCACCGGCCATACTTTGCAGAGGGTGTGGGTACGAGTACGCCGCGCGCCCCCGGACAGTTCACTCCGGAAGACATTCGCTCGTGGATGACCTTCGCATTCGTCGATCAAGCACTTGGACTTCCTCCCGACTATCTCAAAGTGCAGCTGCATATCTCTGATAGTGCGTACCCGAATATCTCTATCCGCAAGGCTGCCGGGGAACAGTCGGTTGCCCCTGATGCTTTTCTCGCGACACTTCTTTCGGCTGTCCGTTCATATAAAAATGTAGCACCTTGATCCATGGAGTCCCTCTTTAGCTCGCTACTGACCTTCCTGCTCCTGTATAAGTATGTTGCGTTATTTGTCATCGCTTTTTCCGCCGCATTCCTTCTCCCGCTCCCTGCATCGACCACGCTTGCCGCCGCCGGTGCATTCGCAGCGCAGGGGTATTTCGGTATCACACAGGTGCTCGTGGTGGGTTTCATCGCAAATGTGCTCGGTGATCTTTCGGGCTATCTCATCGCGATCTATTTTGAGAAAGAACTGAGCGACCGGCAGTTCTTCAGGAAGATATCCGGCTCGAAACAATACCTCATGCTTTCGGCATATATCCGCGAATTTCCGCACTCACTCATTTTTATGAGCAGATTCCTTTCTCAGGTCGGATCGGTGGTGAATCTGCTCTCCGGCATTGCAGCGGTACCGAAGAAAACCTTCATCCCGCTCGTACTTATCGGCGAGGCATCGTATGTGCTCCTGTATGCGGGGGTCGGATACTATCTCGGCAGCGCATGGGACGATAATCTGTCGCTCCTTGTGAACGGTTCGATGGTGCTGACTGCACTCGCTCTCATCATCGCGGTGATCCAAATACAGCTTTTTAAAAAACGAATGAAGCCCGTGGAGGCGGTGATGAATTAGTTTCCGTAACGAAAATGTTCAGGGTCGATGACTATACGATCACTCATGAGGGCAAGAAACTCGTGTCTCCGGTCTTCCATGCCTATTTTTTTCATATGTGACAGCGGCGCGCATTCCGGTGTGTACTCGTAGTGTCCGCGCACTTCTCCGTCGGCAAATACCCGAATGTGGTACTGATATGAGAAATTTTCCGCATAACGGAGGCTGACCAGCTCACCCTCATCTTCCCATGCGACATGATGTCGCTCATAACCTTGTTCAATGAGATACGAAACGAACTCGCGTATCGACTGGTGCGGAGCAACGGTGCCGATACGGAAATCCTGGCGGCCTTCGTGAGAAACAACCCCGAAGTAGAGTGCGATGTCTCTGAGGAGGGTGTGGTATGGAGTATAAAAACGCCAGAAGGCATATTTCACCAGGTCGGCAGGATGCCTCGGGAACACCATTCGTGAGGACGGTAGCGTACGAAGCCACTCGTCAAATTGACGCTCGTCGTCTTTTTTCATGCTTTCCTATTCTACCCAATGCGGTAAACATCCTCAAGCATGTGACGACCGTTGCTGTTTTGTCATTTTAAGAAGAAACGGTAAGATGAGCAGCATGAAACAATGCCCTCACTGTAAAACAGCAGAACTCACTATCCTCGACGGACTCAGTACGACCGCGCTCGGATGCCCCGTGTGTCACGGATTATGGCTTCCCAAGCCCGAACTCGTGCACATGAGTGGTGAACTTTCTGCACGCGGATGGTTTGATGTCGCGCTCTGGGAAGAGAATGAGCTTCTTGCTGCTTCTCCTTCAGATCATGCATGTCCGAATGACGGCACATTCATGGCGAGTATAAACTGGAATGAAACTGTTGAAGCGCACATGTGTGGCAAGTGCGGGGGACTGTGGTTTCCGGTAAGCGAGTACACGAAGATCCCGGCGCTTTTGCAGAATGAAGCTGATACCGAAGTGATGACTGACGGCGGTGAGCTTTTTGTGAGGCAGCTCGCTCTATTCTTTGAAGGAAAGAAAAGTGCAAGTGATGAGGTAAAAGATGTGCGCGACCTGCTTCATTTTCTCGAGTACCGTTTTGCCGCAAAACATCCCGCACTTACCGAACTGATAGAAGGCTTACCCTTCGCATCATAAACATGGTAACTATCGCACGCGAACTCTATCGCATGATGCTGCCGACGATGCATCTCAATCGTCCACTACGTATCCTCATTACACTTTCCATGGTGATGAATTTTGTCATCGGCATGTTCGCTCCGTTCTATGCGATTTTTGTTGTGCATATCGGCGGGGATGTGGCGACCGCAGGATTTTCCTGGGCGGTACTTGAGATCGTCTGTGGCATCCTCACGCTCCTGTTCGTCAAATGGGAGCTACGTGTGCGCGAGCAGGAGCTCCTGATGGTGTTCGGCTATATGTTGCGCGCATTTGTGTTCTTGAGTTATGTGTTCATGACCAATATGACCGAACTCATCGTCACGCAGGTGGTGTGGGGTATCGCTATTGCGGTCGGAGCTCCCGCATTCGATTCGGTGTATGCGAAACATACCAGCAAGGAAAGCTCGATCGCAGACTGGGGAGGACTCGAGGGGATGGTATCAATAGCCATCGGATTCGCGGCTCTGCTTGGCGGAGTGGTGATCAAGGAGTTTGGCTTCCAGTATATTTTTATTGCAATGTCGGTCGTCTGCTTTGCACAAGGTCTCTACGTCCTACGCCTCCCGCGCGAAGTACTCTAAAGATATCTCACTAGAGTGTTTTCATGTATGACGCCCGTGTCTCGAGGCAGTTTTGCTGGAAGCGCAGAGGAAATGCGAAGCACAGCGTCTGCGCCTTATCGCCGCCGTGATAATACGAAATGAAATCTTTGACCGCACCGACGATGCAATTCTTCTCCTGATTATCATCGAGCGCGAGCGAACATTTCTCCACCGTGCGCGCAACATCACTGACGCTATTTCCTGATGCGTCACGTCCTATTGACTGTGTGCAGGTGTCACGGAACTCCGAGTCAACCTTGCTGCATAATTCGAACGTGCTTTTGAAATCATAGCCGTTCTTTGAGAGTGCGTACGAGGTCTGCATCAGGTAGCACTGCTCTTTGTATTTCGCGTCGACCGCATCGCATGGATACATCAGGTCGTCTTGCTTTAAGAATTTGGTCTTCTCATTCCTGTTGTCGACCATGATGTTTTCCATGAACGCACCTCCATAACAACTCCGGCGCTCCCAATCACCGGAGAGATTGTCGCATACCGCAAGTGAATGGAAGAGCTCGTTCTCTGTCGCGGACATGATGCCGTGGCCGAGCCCATGCACACAGTTGTAATAATCGAAGCTGTAGCGCTCTTTGCCTGGAATAGCCGCACACATATCATTTGCATGTGCGATGAACTGTGCTTCGCCGATACGTGTTATCGCTCGCTCAACTACACCATGATAATATCCGGACCAGCAGAAGCTGTCGCCATCAAGAAATGCTTTCGCGATATTGCCCTCGTAATGGTCGACTGCATTATTGCCGATAGTATGGGAGAGCTGATGACAATCAGAGACTATTTCGGAATTCTTTGCATATTCTTGTTTGAGAGCAACAAGCGCAGGTTTGATGCCTACTTTCTGAGTGAGAAGAGCAAAGTGTTTTTTAGAACAGGAAAATGTGGCATTTGATCCGACGCAATGGATCGAAGGGTTGCCGACCACTTGAGGGGAAGCATAAGAATGGATAGCGCCCATCAGTATAAAAAAGACTCCTATTCCTGAGAGTACGATGCGTACCGAGTCTTTTTTGAGCAGTGACTTCACTGGCTTATTCTAGGACAATATCGGAAAATGACAAATAATTCCGGTATGTTACGATGATCGATACCTTAGTACTAACCATATTTGTCTATGCTCGAAGAATTCAAGTCGTTCGCGATGAAGGGGAATGTCGTCGACCTCGCCATCGGTGTGGTCATCGGCGGCGCGTTCGGTGCCATTGTCGCGTCACTTGTCGGAGATGTTATCATGCCGCTTATCGGCGCAGTCACCGGTGGTGTTGATTTTTCAGGACTGCACTTCTCCGTCGGAAGTGCGACCATTGCCTACGGCAAGTTCATTCAGGCGACGTTCGTATTCATTATTGTCGCATTTGTGTTGTTCATGGTCGTGAAGGCGATGAACAAGATGAAGAAGAAAGAAGCAGCAAAGCCGGACGAAGAGAAGACAGTTTCAGACGAAGTGAAGCTGCTGTCCGAGATCCGCGACCTGCTCAAGAAATAGTGATACCGTGCAGAAAAAGCTCCATGCTATACTTTTGGCATGGAGCTTTTGCTTTCACTTATTCAGGATTACGGATACCTGTTCGTTTTTGTTGCGACTCTTCTTGAGGGGGAGACAGTACTCGCGCTTGCCGGATTCGCGGCCTCAGAAAGGTATCTTGATCTTGAGACGGTCATTCTTGTCGCGTTTCTTGGAGGCATGCTCGGCGATCAGATATTCTTCTATTTTGGCCGATGGAAAGGAAAAGCATTTCTTGAAGCAAGGCCAAAGTTGCACAAGCGCGCAGATCAGGTGCACCGCCTGATCGAAAAGCATCCGAACCTGCTGATCTTCGGATCGCGATTCATGTACGGATTTCGTACGCTTATCCCCATGGCATTTGGTACCAGTAGTGTCAGCTGGGTGAGATTCCTTACATTCAATTTTCTTGGTGCGCTTGTGTGGAGTATCTTATTTGGCGTCGGCGGGTATCTCTTGGGCACTGCGATCGAGACATATATCGGACATATTCATCGTGCAGAAAAATACGTTCTTCTGGGGCTACTGGCGGGGGCAGTCATCGTCCAGGTCGTCAGCGTCATCGGCCGACGTATTTCGGAACGAGTCGAGAAGGGTGCCGTGGGAAAAGAACATGACGGTGACATGGGATAACTCAAGGGAAGGATGTCCGAAGCTTGCTATACTATAGTTATGGACATGAAGCCTTCGCGCAAATGGCTATGCGCACTTCTTTGTATATACGTAGTGCTTTTCGTTGTGCTCGCATGGAGTCCTGTTGAACGGCATACCTGGTATGTGGAAAACGCGACCGTACTCCTGATCGTCGGCACTCTTCTGGTGCTCTATGCACGAAATATTCGCTTCTCACTCCCTGCGTATTTCGCAATGAGTGTGCTTGTCTATCTGCACACCATCGGCGGACACTATACCTTCGCACTCGTACCGTTCGACTGGGTGACCAACTTCTTCGGATTTACCCGGGATAATTATGACCGCGTCGCACATTTCTCGGTCGGTTTCTATGCATTTGCAGTTGCCGAATGGCTCTGGGCAAAGCGCGCAGTCACAAGTAGGTTTCTCCTCTTTACCTATCCGATATTCGTTATCGCAAGCGTTGCGATGAGTTATGAGATCATTGAGTGGATATATGCTGCGACCAGCGATCCTGCTGCAGGTGCCGCATACCTCGGAAGTCAGGGTGATATCTGGGATGCACAAAAGGATATGCTTGCAGACACACTTGGAGCTATTACTGCGACGATCGTATTCTTTTGGTACCATGGTGCGCGCCGTCTGCGTACTCAACTGACTGAATCCCACCCGCACCGACCATGAAGACCCATCATTCGCAATTATATTTCGTATTCGGACTCTGGGTGTCTTTTGTCGGATTTCTCATGGCGGGCATCACACTTTTGCCGCAGCAACAACATAAAGTTCAACTCGTCGCCGGGGTGTACGGAAGTGCGGCACCCGAAGAATTACATGAAGTCACGGTGATGACTCGTATCGGTAAAGCCATTCTTGTTGATGAGGCAAGTAAGAAGATCACGCTGTACGAGAATGACCGGGAGTTGCGATCATTCCCGCTTCGTTCACTACCACTTCCGGGTTCCGCTTGGGAGGCACCATCAGGAAAGTATGCGGTAGAAAAAAAAGAGTACAAACATTTCTCCCCGCTTTCCGGCGCGTGGATGCCCTACGCTATCGAGATAACGGGAAATTTCTTCATTCACGGAGAACGCTCTGGTGGGGACGAGGGCGACGGATCGCTCGAACTTCTGACGTCAGACGCAAAAACGGTATTTGATTTTTCTGATACCGGAACTCAGGTGATCGTGACCGGTGCGCCATCACGAGATGCATTCATTCCTTCAGCACATTACTCGCTCGTCGGTCGCGGCACACTCCCTGCTATCACTGCGCCGAGTTTCATTGTTGCTGACATCGACTCCGGAGAGGTGCTGTGGAAGAGGGATGCAGAGAGTCCGCGTGATCCCGGCTCACTCATATCCCTTGCGACAGCACTCACTGCGGTCGAGCACATTGACCCGTACAAGACCGTCCGCATCGGCGAGATCGTCCTCGACCCGTCGGTGCTCCATCGTTTTGTGCCGAGTCGTGATGACGAGCTTGAGCTTGGTAGTCTTATTTACCCTCTCCTTTTTGCAACCAATGATACCGCCGGCAAGACGTTTGAGAAAACCATTGGCACAAAAGCGTTCGTCGCACTGATGAATCAAAAGTCGGAAGAGATAGGCATGAAAGATTCCCACTACTTATCCGCGCTTTCCGAGGGGGTTGCAACCACGACGGCGCATGATCTGTTCACGCTTCTGTCATATATTGACCGCGAGCAGCATTTTCTTGTCGATGTCTCACTCCGTAAGGAAAGCTCTGTCTACGCAACAAGCGGAAGAGAGCGACTGCACTGGGAAAACAAGAATCCCTGGGTACTCTCGGGCGACGGCAGATATCGCGGCGGTCTTTCGCAGGAAGATGCAAACGGCAAGGGAAGCGGTGCCCTCATCTTCTCGCTCCCGGTGAGTGAATTCAACGACAGGTCCATTGCGCTCGTCGTACTTGATTCATCAGACATCGAACATGATATCGCCGCACTCCGCACCTTCGTCAGCTCCCATTATGTGTACGGCATGATGCGTAACACCGATGAGCACGCTGATACGCAGTCGCTACCGGAGAAACTCAAGAAAAAGATCCACGACCTGACGGATTTTGAACATCTGTTCGAGGCGGATATTTCATACGATCGACGTCTATGAACCTTTTCGAACTTCCCTGGAACATACTCCTTGGTTTTGAAGGGCTACTCCTCGTGCTTATCGTTCGGGAAGCAGTACTGACCTTCCGGCTCAATCGCTATCATCCCGGACGCGCAGTCGCCTGGTTCAATGCATGCATTCTTGTGATACTTTTTGCGGCAGTATTCGCCGGCGGGTCGGTGCTCTACATGCGTGAAGTACGCATTGCCGCACTCCTGCCGGTATATCCCGGGGCGCGGTATGCGCCTGAACGCGAATTATTCGCGCATGATGACAGTAATATTTTTGTCACGTATGATGCGACTGATGTGATCAAGCGCTATTACGAGCGTACCGCTTCCTCGAGTGGATTTACTGTCACCGCAAGTGATGACCATGATGCGATGCGGATACTTTTACAAAAAGACGGTAAGAATTTTTTCCTTACTATTGTGAATGCGGGTGATTCACGACTATTATTTTATGGCAAACAAGGTGAAGTGATCGTCACGCAAGTGAACGGACGATAGCGCGCGACCAAGAGCTTACTGCTGTTTCTCCGTGATGTTCTCGGTGATGCCGAACGAGAGACCTTCAAGCGCCGGAGCGACGATATCCGCGATACGGATATTTCCCTCCATATTCGGCAGGTCGTTGCTCCAGTAACGTGGATCATCCGCAATAGTTGAAAGAATATTCACGACCGTAATGCTTCCCGTCTCTCTCGCAAGCTTTTTGATGATACGCTCATGCTCACTACCTGCTCCTTCTCGCCGCGCTCCAAGAAGTACAGTGACTGCACCTTCTTTTTGGGCAGCGTGTATCATACCTCGCAGGTCCTCGACGTAGTGCGTGTCATTCCACTGTGTCCGGTCGTTCGTGTCACTGAAGCAGAAGATCACTGCACCGGGTCTGCGCTCGAGTATGCGCGCCGGGACAACACTTGCCGCGCTCTGTAGCGTACTGGTGGCAGTACTTTCTACCTCGATCTCAATACCCAGTCGCTTTTCTAGTATACCGACGAAACTCGTGCTGCTTGCAACGGTGAGCGCGTCACCAAATAGCACGATCGGACCCTTGTGTGCCGGGGGATAATTATGGATAGGGTAGTATTCCGAAAGTGTTCCAACTGCCTGCCAAAGCACGTAAGCAATAAAAAATATTCCTACCACTAATACCTTTTTAACCGCTCCTCCATTCATGGCCCAAATATATCATAAAATACCCTTATGGTATAAGGTTATTTTATTAGTTTACATAATAAATAATACGTGTTATAGTACTCAATATGGATTTTAATACATACACCACAAAAGCTGCAGAAGCGCTCCAGAGAACGGTTTCTTTGGTGCAGTCATTTTCACAGAGTGCAGTAGAGCCGATGCACATGCTTCTTGCACTGCTTGATCCCGAAGCAGGCATCGTTCCCTCACTTGTGATGAAACTCGGACGCAATCCGCGCACACTCACTGCGCTTGTGCATACACAGATAGAGAAACTTCCGCGCACTCAGGATCCATCGAGTCCGTTCCTTACCAGCGTGATGAAAGAAGTGCTTTCACGTGCAGAAAAAGAAGCAATGCGACTTGATGATCAGTATGTCAGTACTGAACATTTGTTCCTCGCACTACTCGATGAGTCAGGGATAGCGACACTCATTGGCAGTACGAAGGCAGATGCAGAAAGGGAACTCAAAGCACTGCGCGGAAATCAGCATATCACTGATCCTGACCCGGAAAACAAGTATCACGTACTAGAGAAATATACTCAAGACTTCACCAAGCTCGCCCTTGAGGGGAAGATCGACCCGGTCATTGGACGCGACGAAGAAACACGCCGCATACTGCAAATACTTTCAAGGCGGAGTAAGAATAATCCGGTGCTTATCGGTGAGCCAGGTGTAGGGAAGACCGCGATCGTCGAAGGTTTGGCAAAAAAGATCGTGGACGGTGATGTCCCGGATTCGCTCAAAGGCAAGAAAATACTTTCGCTCGATCTCGGAGCACTGCTCGCAGGAGCAAAGTACCGTGGTGAATTCGAGGACAGGCTCAAGGCGCTCATAAAAGAAGTCGAAGCGAGTGCAGGAAACGTCATTTTGTTCATCGATGAGCTTCACACCATTATCGGTGCGGGTGGTGCCGAAGGCGCGGTAGATGCGGGAAATCTGCTCAAGCCGGCACTTGCGCGCGGTAAATTACGCACTATCGGAGCGACCACACTTAAAGAATATCGCGAGTACATCGAGAAGGATGCCGCTTTTGAGCGACGCTTTCAGCCGGTCATGGTGGAAGAGCCGAGCCCAAAGGATGCGATAGCAATACTTCGTGGAGTGAAAGAGAAGTATGAATTGCACCACGGTGTGCGTATCAAGGATGCAGCGGTTGTCGCAGCAGTGAATCTCTCGACCCGCTATATCGCCGACCGTTTTCTCCCGGATAAAGCTATCGACCTTATTGATGAAGCCGCAGCAACACTGCGTATCGAGATAGACTCGAAGCCGCTCGCTATCGATACGCTGCACCGCGATATGCGCAGGCTTGAGATCGAGCGCGAGGCACTCAAAAAGGAAAAAGATGAATTTTCAAAAGAGCGACTCAAAGCTCTTGAGAAAGAATTAGCAGAAATGAAAGAGAAAAACAAAGAGCTCGAGCTGCGCTGGAAGCACGAGAAGTCGTTCATCGATGAACGTAAAGATATCCAGGCACAGATCGACACACTGCGCGGTGAAGCAGTGCAGGCCGAACGCAAGGGTGATCTTGGACGTGTCGCCGAGATCAATTACGGAGCGATCCCATTCCTTGAAAAGAAGATGAAGAGTGCGGAGTCGAATATGACCCGTGAAAAGGGAGCACACCTCCTGCGGGAAGAGGTAACGGAAGCGGAGATCGCGCATATTGTTTCGCGATGGACGGGTATTCCCGCCGAGCGAATGCTTGCCGAAGAATCCAAGAAGCTCGCGCACATGGAGGATGAGCTTGGAAAGCGTATCATCGGACAGAAAGAGGCAGTGAAGGCCGTTGCAAATGCAATACGCCGTTCACGTGCAGGTATCCGCGATGAACGTAAACCGATAGGGTCATTTTTGTTCCTTGGTCCGACCGGGGTCGGTAAGACCGAGCTGGCAAAAGCACTCGCGGAGTTCATGTTTGCGGATGAGCATATGATGGTACGACTCGACATGAGTGAGTATATGGAGAAGCATAGTGTTGCACGCCTTATCGGAGCACCTCCCGGCTATATCGGTCACGATGAGGGCGGGCAGCTGACGGAAGCAGTACGCCGCCATCCCTACTCGGTCATACTTCTCGATGAGATAGAAAAAGCGCACCGCGATGTACTCAATATTCTTCTCCAGGTGATGGACGACGGGCGTCTTACAGATTCAAAGGGTCGCACGGTAAGTTTCAGGAATACCGTCATCATCATGACCTCGAATCTCGGATCATCCGAGATAGCAGAGCATGCGGGGACGCCTCTCGCACAGCGCACTGCGACAGAGGGTGTGCTCAAACACGCACTCCCTCCCGAATTCCTCAATCGTATCGATGCAACGATCATCTTCCAGCCGCTCACAAAAAATGAAATAGGTTCTATAGTGTCACTTGAGCTTACGAAGGTGACTCAGCGACTGCATGAGCGTCACATCGCCATCTCCACCACAAAAGAACTCTCTGCGTATATTGCCGATCTAGGCTATGACCAGGTGTTCGGAGCGCGACCACTGCAGCGGGTGATCCAGGAAAAAGTACTCGATCCGCTCTCAATGGAGATCATTGATGGAAGGATATCTGAAGGTGACATCGTCACCATAGGCATAAAGGATGGAGAGGTCAGCTTCACGACTCTCGGTCGCAAAAACGACAAAAAGAAGAAATGACCATGCGCACCTTGCGGGACAGATAGTCGCCCATTCACAGGTATCTCCCTGTACGCTATGATAGGTTGATGCAGATAACCAAATACAAAAAACCACTCTCCATACTCGGCGCACTCGTCGTGGTTGTTTTGGTGCTATTTATTGCAAAAGAAGCAAAGGCGCCCGAATCGGTCACTCCACCCGCTCCGTCCGGAGTTCCGGCAGTTGACCCTTCGGCAATAGGTAAGGTGATCAAAGACTCGAGCGGTAAAGAGTACATGTCCAATCAGATCATCGTTGAGTTCAAGCCGGAGGTTCAAGAAGCCGATGCGCTTGCGATCATCGCTGCTCATGGTGGAAAGATGGATCAACGCTTCACACTGGTATCACTCTTTCTTATTCATGTGACCGATCCGGGTGACGGCTCGGTGACCCGAAAGGTCATGACAGAATTGCGTGCACTCCCCGAGGTGAAAACTGCCGATCTGAACTATCTCACGACTCTTCCTGCAAAGACCATCTAAAGTCTTCGTGGGAGGTACACACTCCGATGAGTAATATGCAACGCAAGAAAAAAGATATTTTCCAGGGAGAAAAAGCACTGGTCATGGGGCTCGGACTTCATGGAGGCGGTGTTGCGACCGCAACGTGGCTAGTTCGTCATGGCGCTAAGGTCACCGCAACCGATATGCGTGACAAGAACATCCTCGCGCCCTCACTTTCCGCACTCAAAGACTTGCCGATACGTTTTGTACTAGGAAGACACGAGCCAAGCGATTTCACGCGAAGTAGCATGGTCATCGTCAATCCGGGTGTGCCGCGCGAAAGTACGTACCTTCGCGCTGCAGCGAAAGCCGGTGTGCGCATTGAGAATGATGCAAGCTTGTTCTTTCGCCATCTTGATAACCCGGTCATCGCAGTGACAGGTACACGCGGCAAGACCACAAGTACAGAGTGGATTGTGGCACTACTTGCGAAGAAATACAAAGGAGTACGTCCTTCGGGAAACACTCCGGACAATCCGTTTCTCAAAGAATTCGACAGGATAAAAGGAAAGAATATACCTGTGGTTGCGGAGATGTCTTCGTGGCAGCTTGAACTGCTTCCTGTGTCTGAAAAAGCTCCGCACATTGCGGTGATCACCAATCTTTACCCCGACCATTTGAATAGATATAAGGGGATGACCCAGTACGCGAAGGCAAAGGCGAATATCTTCCTGCACCAGCACGCGGACGATTTCCTTGTGCTGAGTCATAAGAATGAGTGGACCCCGTTCTTTTTAAAACAAAGACCAAAGAGCACGATATTTTATTTTACCGCCGGCGTCCTCCATGGAGTAGAGAACGGTATATATGTACAGCGTGGCATGGCATATTTTCGATTTGACGGACTGACTCAAAGACTTTTTCCGGTGAAACGGTTCACGAGTGAGCATGGAACGCATAATCTCGAGAATCTCCTGGCAGCCGTGCTCGCGGTGAAGCTGTACGACCCAGAGGTGAGGATATCAGAGCATGATATTCTGGCGCTTCCCGCGCCGCGCATGCGTGAAGAAGTGATCGCAGAGCGCAAGAAACTCATGATCGTCAATGATAGCTGCGCAACCTCGCCGGACGGCACGATCGCTGCACTTCGGCGTTTTTCGCGCATAGGTGATATTGTGCTCATTGCCGGCGGCACGGATAAAATGCTCGAGTTTGAAACACTTTCCCGTGAGATAAAAAAACACGTGCGTGCAGACGATCTTATTCTGCTTGAGGGGTCAGCTACAACCAAACTTGCATCGCTTCTGCCTACGGCGTTCGCGCAAAATGCTCCCCTCAAGACACTTTCCGAGTGTGTTACAAAAGCATTTGTCATCGCAAAGACAAACAAGAAAAAGACCATCATCCTGTTCTCTCCGGGTGCGGCAAGTTTTGAGAAATTCCTTCATGAATTCGATAGGGGAGAGCGATTTAGTGCACTGGTTAAAAAGTTGATAAAAAAGATCGCCCGATAATCGAGCGATCTTTTTTACTCAGAAGGTAGGTTTTCCGCAGATTACCTTTCCTGGAATTTCACTGACGGTACGACACCAATACCGGTCACTGACACTTTCGCGTTCACTGAACCGCTGAATTTAATTGTGTCTTTCTTTGATCCAGGTGAAGTCGGAGTGAACCGAATAGTGAATGACACTGTTCCTCCGTTCGGCGCGATAGTCGGATATGTGCACTGCCCTGTGCCATTCATCGGAGTTGGCGCTACACATGTGAACATCCCTCCTGCTGTACCTGCCCAACTGATGGTGCCCGCAGGGATGCCGACACTCCCGTTATTAACGATAGTGACGACCTGCTCTTTGTAGTTACCCGCCTTAATGAGCACTCTGCCAAAATTTGCATCGGTGCTCGAGAAGCTTGATGCGCCGAGTTGTCCGATACCTACGAGTGATAGAGTCGCTCCGCCACCACCTGAAAAACTTGCTGTGCCGGAAAGGGACGTGACGTCGCTTGGAACAAAGTCAATCTTGATCTCAGCGGTCTCTCCCGGATTGAGAGGGCCATAGTGACAAGAGAAACATTTGAAATCTTTTCCGCCGGCAGTTATTGTTGCGTCTCCCGAGAGCGGTGCTGCTCCTGTATTCTTCACGATAATGGGAGCAACCACTCCATCACCGCTTCGTGCGATTGATCCTTCGTTGACCACTCCATAATCAAGGAATCCCGGTGAATTTGGGGTCACTCCGATCTGTGGAAGCGAATTGCCGCTGCCGCTGACTGCAACCGAGAGCACGGGGAGTTCGGCGGAATTCACGTTCAGATTGCCTACCTCTGCACCGGCTTTCGATGCCGTGTAGCTCATCGACACCGTGACCGGGGGGCCTCCGACTGCCATATTAAACGGACCACAATTGACGGTGCAGTGGAACTGCGGATTGGTTCCGTCGGTAACGGTGATGTTTGTTACAGGGTCAGTTCCGCTGTTTACAAGTGACATGGTCGCCGGGCTCGTTGCTCCGATATTAGTGAGCGGGAAGGTGTTCGCAATCGCAGTAAGTTTTGGTCCTGCTATTCCGGTACCCTGATTCGTCACGGTCATGGTATGACAGTATTTTCCGTTACCGGGACAATCAGTAGTGCCCGGATCGTAGTAGTTTGCCACAAAGTTATACCCGATCGTAATCGGCTCTGATACAAGTATTGACTGGGTCGGATTGAAAAATATCGCGTTGTACTTCGGATTATAGTCTCCACCACTGGAATTATCGGGTAGCGTGGTAACTGCTGTGCAGCTAGAGAGCGATGAACTGCACTTGAAGTGTGCAGCGCTGGTAATTTTGTAGTCGACCTCCCCTCCGGTGCCGATATTATCGAACTTGTAGAGCGTAGCGCTCTTCCACGGGGAATTGATCCAAGTTCCGCTATCAGGGTTTGCATACCAACACCATTTTGAATATCCGATCGATGGGTCATTGCCGAAGCCCGTAATGGTACAGGGTGCACTTCCGGTGAAGCTTTTTGAGATCTTATTTTTCTCATTTCCAAAATAGACCAGTTTTGTTCCGGTGAACGTGCAGGTACCCCATTCTGCGGAGCATATCGTCCAGAGATCCTGATTCTGGCTTCCTGAGATCATCGGAGTGACGCTGACGCGCGGGTCTTGACCCTGCCCGTGCATCGTGTAGTCGACGCATGTTGAGAGAACACATACCGTGAATATCTGAGTCATCCATGTCGGGGTATCTGGTGCGAAATACATATTTACGACTTTGGACTCACTGCCACTCCCGGTTGGACCGAGTGTGAATGTATTCGGGGTATCAAGCGCACATGCAGTAGCTGCGATATCGCAGGTATATACTCCGGCGCCAGTGGGAAGCGTTAGTGTCACCACCAGCGGTGTGCCGCCCTGATTAGTGAAGTTGATGGGTACAAGGGTCGGACCTACCGGGTGGAAACTATTATTCACCAGTGTGTCATTGAACCAGACATCATAACCAACATCGATGTCCAGTTGTCCAAGAATGACACTCGCTGACATGTAAAATGTATCGTCATCACCGGGAACCGAAGTGCTCTTGAAAGTGACCGAGTCAGAGACAGGTCCGGGGGGAGCGAGTGCGGTATAGCTCATGTGTGCCACTGCTGGGAGTCCGGAATGAGTGACTCCATAGTACTGGCATGGTTGACCCGGAAGGGGTGTCATTTCCGTGCCATCAGGCTCAGTGACCGAGGTGCAGCTCCAGCCATGTGTGGTCCACGCACCGGGAGTGGGGTCAAGATAACCCGCAGCTGCTCCAACCCCGATGTTGGTGACTTCGACATCAATGTTGGCAGAACTTCCCAGTGCGATGTCACGCACCCCCCAGCCGTACTGCCAGTCGCACTGAGCACCAACGCAAGTAATGTCTTGTATTGGCTTGTCGTTGCCCCAGCCAAAAAGCGCTATATCCTGATTTCCTCCACCGTTCGACGTCAGAGTCGCTGTGACATCTTTGGTACCGGCAGTCGTCGGGCTGAAGCGCACCGTGATGTCTTGATGGTCACCCGCTGCGATACTGAATGAGCAAGTTGGATTGCTGACGCAGGTGAAGTTCGTTCCCGGGATTGCCAGATTTCCGACCAGTATTCCTCCTCCATTGTTCGATACGGTGAATACTTGATCTTGAGGAGGGCTGCCGATATTCTGCATGCCATAGTCGAGCCGGTCAGTACTGATATCAATAGAAGGAGGAACTGCACTTGGCACTGCGTTGCCCGTGACGACAACGTTCACGCCCGTGCAGTTGCCTGCAGTACATGAGAAATTGAGCATTGCATTGTCGGTAAGCGGTGCAATGTTTGGAAGGTACTTGATATCAATAGCAGTAGCCGGGGATCCTGCTGCAATTGCGTACGAACAACTCGGTACGCAGTAATAGGGATTTTCGCCGGATGATACTGTGGCAACACCGGTCGCAACACCACCACCGACATTGCGTACATAGATGATCTTGTCGACAGAAGCATTGACGACCGAGTTTGCAAAATCCAGCCCCGGATTGCCGAGCGGTTGCGTGCCTGCAGCATCGTATGAAAGTGAGAGTACTGGGTCAGGTGAGCCGCTGGCGGTATAGTTACGCGGCACGGTGTATTCGTCGGCATTATTCGTAGAATTCCCTCCTACTTTACCGTTTATATAGTCAGCTGTTCCGCCGAAGAATTCAAGCTGGATCGAGTGCGGACTCGGTAATGGCGGTTGAATGCCGAGATTCATGGAGAATGCAGAAGTCTTCGGTGTTGTGCCGAGTGAATTATTGATGGTGAGCTCTTGTGGAAGCTGCACTCCGTCTTGAATGACATAAATGGTACCGACCCATTTCGCGGGAAGAGTGTATGAGCCGTTGATGATGACAGGATTACCGAACGACACAAATGAATACGGTACCGGATCTTGCCAATTGGTGATCGCCGTCGCCGCTGATGCAAGCGTGGCGAATGAACCAAGTCCGATCAGCATGCTTGCGGCGAGCACCGCAATCCGAACAGCGCGAAGCAGTTGTATTTTTTTCATTTTGAAGAACTCTTAACAATAATAATAGAGGTTGTGCTGCCTTCCTGCTGTTTGAGGTATGCGCGCAGCGCCTTGATGCGTTCAGACTTGACGCTCGGGTCGGTAATATTTGTCGGTGCGGTATTCGCGGCGCCAGGCATATTCTTTCTCTCGAGGAGTACCAGCGCGAGTGTTGCAATGAATATGACGACAGACGCGACGACCACGACCTTACACATCTTGCAGCTACCTTTTTTGGGTGCAAGACCCGCAGATAGCTTTTCGAGCTCACGCATTTCTTTGGAGTTGTTCATTCCGTTAGAAGTTATTGTAATAAAAATTTTTTAACATAAATGAGTCTCCGCGCTGACATATTGTGGGTCCTGTATAGAAAGAGCCCCCAACCTCGAACGGGATTCATGTCTACTATTATATACTTATTTTCACACGGCATACATACTGCAATTCACAATAGTAGAGGACTTATACAAAGCGATAGAATTTGAGGTCAAGTTCACGCTCTGTATAAGTCCCATTGTGCTACGTCGGAAGGGTAAGAAAGGTTATGATAGATATATGTGTGGCATATTCGGCTATGTCGGAAAGAAAGAAGAAGATGTCGCGGCGCGCGCCTACTTCGGTCTGCGTGAGCTTGAGTACCGCGGGTACGATTCCTGGGGTATTGTTGCTCAGAAAGGCAGAGCATTTCACCTGGTTCGGTCAGTCGGGAAGATCTCAGACAAGTCCGCGGCTGATTTTAAGGACATTCGCGGTACTATGGCGCTCGGGCATTCGCGCTGGGCGACACACGGCGGGGTAAGCGAGAAAAACGCGCACCCTCAACTGTCTTATGACGACTCGGTCGCAGTCATCCACAACGGCATCATTGAGAATCACCGCGAACTCAAACATTTTCTGGTCGAAAAACTCGGCCGGAGTGAAGCCAGCCTCTTCCGCTCTGAGACCGATACTGAGGTCATTCCGCATCTGATCGCGTATTTTGTAGGGGAAGGGAAAAGTTTCGAGATGGCATTTATAGAAGCCTGCCGTATGCTTGAGGGTAGGTACGCCATTGTCGCAATGCAAAAAGGCGAATCATACCTTATGGCAATGCGCCGCGGCTCACCGCTGGTGATCGGAAAAGGTCCCGAGAGTTATTACATTGCGTCGGATGTGCCGGCGTTTCTCGACCACACTCGCGTCGTCGCATACCCAGAGGATATGGTGGCTATCAAACTCAAGTCCGACGAGCTCCTGCTTCGCGACATCAATGATGCCAAGAAAGTCGATTGTGAATGGAAGACCATTACTTGGGATAAGGTAAGTGCGACCAAGGAGGGGTATCCGCATTACATGCTCAAAGAAATAATGGAGCAGGGGAATTCACTCGATCAGGCGATAAGGCAAGATGACGCCAAGCTTGCTGATGTTGCCAAGATGATCAAAAGTGCGGAACACCTCTTTTTCGTCGGCTGCGGTACTGCGGCAAAGATGGCAAAACTCGGAGAATTGTATCTCGCCAAGCTGGGCGGCAAACTCTCGGGTACCTTTGTCGGCTCAGAATTTTCCACATACGAACAATTTCTCGATAAGCGCGGACTCCTGTTTGCGGTCTCACAAAGCGGTGAGACTGCCGACGTACTTGAGGCGCTTTCGAAAGCAGAAGAAGAGGGTGCGAAGATAGTCGCACTCCTCAATGTTGTCGACTCTTCAATAGACCGAATGTCCGATACCTCACTCTATATACAAGCCGGACCTGAGATAGCCGTGGCGTCGACCAAGGCCGCAACCGCACAAATAGCGGTCCTACTTCTCCTTGCGCATGCGTATGCCGGCAAGATCGCTGAAGGGAAGCACCTCATGCGTAGTGTGGTGAAAGATATCAGGGGCTGGCTCAATTCCGACCTGTTCCAGGAGACAAAAAAGATCGCCGAGAAGATCGCCGAGAAAAGCAAAAAGAATAATGATCTCTACATTATCGGACGCGGACTCTCTGCTCCCATCGCGCACGAGGCAGCGATCAAGATACAGGAAGTGTCATATATTCACGCAGAAGGTTTTTCAGGCGGAGAGCTCAAGCACGGCCCCATCGCACTTATTGGAGAGGGTACTCCGGTCATTGCCATCGTCCCAAATGACGAGACCAGGCGCGATATGGAATCCAATACTACTGAGCTGCGCGCACGCGGCGCATATGTCATCGGTATCGCCCCTGAGAACAGCATGCTCTATGACGAGTGGATCCGAGTCCCAAATATCGGACTTGCATCACCCATTGCAAGCCTCATCCCGATACAGCTTCTGGCGTATCACCTGGCACTCTTGCGTGGTAATGATCCCGACAAGCCGCGTAATTTAGCTAAGTCTGTCACGGTAAAGTAAACCGAGAGCCCAATTTTGACGCACTACACCACGAAGAGTACTTCCAAATTTCATTATTCGAGGACTCAATGAAATCTTAGGTCGCTCGTCCTTCCCTTGGTGGGCTTGGAAGCAGTAGCCGACTACAGCTTCTCAAACACCATCTCAGTCCAGGACTTCGCATTGCATCGAAAATTCTGCTCTCGGAGACGGTCTTTTGGTACCGTGTCACAAAACGGCTCAGTGGGGTGTTAGAATGTATACAGCAAACAAATATTAATTTAATTAACGTAATTTTATGTCAGCAGACAACAATCAGGGAGAGCGCATCGTCAAGATAGTTCCTCCCGAAAAAGCAGTCACCGCGGTCGTCATACTCGCACTTTCAGGAGCACTTCTCCTCTTGGCGATATTCGCGACCTACGTGAAGGAATATAAGTACATCGGCAGAGATGTGAATGCGCAGACCACCATCACTGTATCAGGTGACGGCGACGCATATGGCTCTCCCGATATTGCTACCGTTTCATTCACTATTACTCAAGAATCAAAGACCGCTGCCGAGGCGCGTAAGGTCGTTGATACCAAGATGAAGGCCACTCACCAGTTCTTGAATGCACAGGGGGTGAAAGACGAAGATATTAAGGCACAATATGGACTGAGTCCGGTCTATGAATGGCAAGAGAAGCGCATCGAATGCATCGCATATCCATGTGTGCAACCGCCCGGTAAGAGTGTGCTCACCGGCTATAGCGTGAGTGAGTCAGTTGATGTAACTATTCGTGGCATTGATAAGGATGCGGATGTTGCCGGTACGATCGTCGGAGGTCTCGTCGAAAATGGTGCGACAAATTTAAGCGGACCGAATTTTACCGTGGAACACGAAGACGCACTCCAAGCAGAGGCTCGTGAAGTGGCAATTGCAAAAGCAAAGACCAAAGCAGAAAAGCTTGCAAAAGATCTTGGGGTCACAATTGTCCGTATCGTCTCGTTTAATGAAGGAGGCAACTACCCGATCGCATACGGGGGCGGAGTGATGATGAAATCAATGGCAGCTGATGCGGCCATTGCACCTGAGGCAGCGAACATTCCCGCCGGACAGAATAAGTACACTTCGAATGTCACCATTGTGTACGAAATAAAATAAACCTCTCAAAAGGGGAGAGACAACGAAAAACGGCTCATATATAGAGCCGTTTTTTCGTGAAATTATGAGATTGACAAGACGGATGAAAAGAGTATACTAACACCAATTGAAGAAACGCCTCCGGGCGTTTTTTCTTAGGAGATCTTTTGTGAACGAGTGGAAGTATGTTCGTGATTCTTTAAGAGAAACAATTAACGTTATTAGCACCGCGAGTACTTCGGAGGAATTTGGGATGCAATGTACTTTTGTTTTTCGAAGAGTGTCGTAGTGGTTGTAGGTTGCTACTACCCTGCGACCTCGCAGAAAAACAAAAGTGCAGGGCGCACAAATTACCCGAAATACGAATAGTAAATTATATATGGGATTCATCGATTACTTAAGAGATACCAGAGCGGAGCTCCGTCATGTGAGCTGGCCGTCACGTAAGCAGACCATCAACTACACGATCATCGTGCTGATCATTTCTATCGGCACCGGAGTATTCCTCGGCTTCCTTGATTTCGTGTTTAGCAGTGTGCTGAAGCATTTCGTCTAATCGCTAACGACCTCCAATTCTTGCGCCCTGCACATTCTTTTCCATCAGAGGTCAGGTGACAGTACATGAGTACAGCCACTCCGACACTCTTCGAAAAACAATGTGCATTGCATCAAGAATTGAAAGTCTCTAAAAAATATCAATATTATATGGATGAACAAAACACACAACCTGAAGTAGTCCCAGAAGCTCCCGGTGTGCAGAAGCCCGGTCGTTTTTGGTACGCCATCCACACTTACTCGGGATACGAGAATGCGGTGGTGAGAAATCTCAAGCAACGCATCGAGTCGCTCGGCATGGAAGACAAGATCTTTGAGGTTGTTGTCCCAAAGGAGAAGAAGATCAAGATGAAAGGCGGCAAGCGCACTGAAGTCGAAGAGGAGATCTATCCGGGATACGTCTTGGTGAACATGATCTACGACCCGGATTCATGGTATGTGGTGCGCAACACTCCGCGTGTCACAGGATTCGTCGGCGCAGGTGTCGTCCCTGTTCCTCTTGAACAGAAGGAGATCGATAGTCTGTTTGGTCGCATGGGTTCAAAGGGCGTGAAGCACTCTATTGATCTGGTTGTCGGCGAGTCGGTCATTATCACCGACGGCCCATTCAAAGAGCTCGAGGGGCGTGTCGGCGAAGTAGACGAGGACCGTGGTCGCGTGAAGGTCATGGTGCCGATGTTCGGACGCGAGACTCCTGTCGAGCTGGACTTCCTCCAGATCAAGAAGATCTAAAAATTTATTTTTTGCGAAATAAAAAAGCGCCTCGACCTTCCTGGGTCGGGGCGCTTGTGCTTTGAGTGTGAAGTACACTCAGTTTTGGCGCGTTGCACGCCATTTGAGCGGCATTTCTGCACGGAAGGGAACCAGAGTGTTCTCGCCAAAGATGAGCTCTTGCGGAGGGAGCCACTCTTCGCGCGTAAGGGTCACTGTGCCGTCGTTCAGCGGCAGACCATAGAATTCACGACCGAAGCGCGCTGCGAAGTCCGGCAGTCTTTCGATCATCCCGATCGAATCGAATGCTTCAGCATACAGCTCGAGCGACGCATGTGCAGTGAAGCAGCCGGCACAGCCGCAGCCGGTCTCCTTCGCCTTGCTCCAGTCGCCGTGGCGCGGATGGGGAGCGGAGTCGGTACCGAGAAAGAACTTGGGATTCCCTGATGCGGCTGCTTCGAGGAGCGCGATGCGGTCTTCCTCCTTCTTGAGGATTGGCTTGCAGTAGTAGTGTGGGCGGATACCGTCGCCAAGCATGTGCGTCCTGTTCGCAAGAAGATGATGTGCAGTGATCGTTGCGGCAACTCCCGGCCGCGCCTTCCTCACGAAGTCGACCGATGTCTTGGTGGTGATGTGCTCGAGCACGATCCGAAGATCCGGGAAAGTGTCGACGATCCACGGCAGGGTGTACGAGACGAACGAGTCCTCGCGGTGGAACACATCGGTGTCCTGACCTGCCACTTCGCCATGAAGGAGAAGCAGTAGACCCGCTTCCTGAATTGCATTAAGCACAGGAGCCATCGTGCGAATGTCACTTACCCCGAATTGCGAGTTGGTGGTCGCACCGGCTGGATAGAACTTCACTCCGAAGACGAATCCGCTCGTCCCTGCATGGTAGATATCTCCGCGTGACGTATCTCCTGTGAGATAGAGCGTCATGAGCGGCACGAATGGAAGTCCCTTGGGCACAGCCGCGAGGATCTCGTCGCGATAGCTCGCCGCATCTTCCGTGGTGCGGACGGGCGGCGTCGTGTTCGGCATGATGATCGCGCGCGCGAACTGTCTTGCGGTGTATGGCACGACAGCCTGAAGTGCATCGCCCTGCCGCACGTGCAGGTGCATGTCGTCCGGGGTCGGGAAAGTGATACTGTTTATCTGCCGCATCTCACTTCTCCTTAGTTGGTTTAGGAAAGGTAGTCCTGAAGCTCGTAGCTTCTTGCAACGAGATCTTCCATGCCCCTTGGTCCAAAGTAGTAAGGAAGGCTGGTAAGGCCGACCGCTGCCACGCCTTCTTCGAGGAAGTCGACGACATCGCCCCCATTTGTTGCGCCGCCCATGCCGATGACATCGATCTCTTTCGGAAGCGCACGCCGCCAGCATCGCACGTTTTCAAGTGCGATCGGCTTGAGCATCTTGCCCGAAAGCCCGCCGTATCCGCCGCCTGCGGTGATGAGCGGATCGTTTCCGTACTTGATCGAAACGCCGGGCAGTGTGTTCACTGATGTCACTGCGCAGATATTTGCGCCAGTAAAACGCGAAGCATCGATCAGTGCGGCGATCTCCTCGAGGAGGTGAAGGTGCGCAGAATGATGGAACGGCGAGAACTTGAGCCAGAGCGGCACCTTGTGGATATTGCCCGTTTCAAGTCGTCGCAGCGTCTGTGTAATACCCCTTAGGTCGTACGACATGGTGATGCCGCCACCGTGCTCGATGGTGTTCGGGCAACCGAAGTTGAGTTCGATCGCTGCAGCGCAAGCTCCGAACTCTCGTACGCCGCGCTCAAAGTCCTCGGGTGAGAACCCTGCTATGCTGACGACGAGCGGATTTGTGAGCTTGTGACCGATGGCAACAAAACGACTGATCGCGTCACCATACCCGCAGTTGGGCATGCCCCAGGAATTAATGACGTACGCGAGGTCGCGTTCATCACTGGCCTCTTCAGGCCACATGTTTGTGCCTCCGTTCTTTTCGCGTGGCGATGGAGTGAATGATCCTGCGACCACCACTCCGACTGGCGCGTCTTGATAGGGAAGCACCTGCTCAGGCGCTTTGCAGACGCCTGCCCCGACGATGATCGGCAGATCAAGTGTGAGGCCGCCGACAAGAAACTTATCTCCGACTTTCTTCATGACTTTTCTCCTTGGTGAATGACTATTGAAAAGGACTGCCACTGTAGAATCTACATGAGTTTTCCCCCTTGTGCGAGTGGATTTTAAGCACCTTGCCAAAACGGCCATAATTCAGTAGTATCTTCCTATCTGAAGAGTGCCTGGAATCTTGAGTAGATACTGGGGCTTCTCGCTTCTCAGGGAAAGAATCATCTATAAAACAACAATCATTATGGCAAAAAAAGTCACTAAAAAATTAAAGTTGCAGATCCCTGGAGGAAAGGCAACTCCTGCACCTCCCGTGGGTCCAGCACTTGGTCAGGCAGGTATCAACATCGGTGAATTCGTCACTAAGTTCAACGCTGCCACTGCGACCATGATGGGAGACATCGTTCCTGTCGAAATCTCAGTCTACGACGACCGTACCTTCTCATTCATCATGAAGGTCTCTCCGGTCTCACGTCTTATCTTGAAGGCACTCGGCAAGGACAAGGGTTCAAATAAGCCGGGCACCCAGAAGGGAGGCGAGCTTACCAAGGAACAGGTCCGCGAGATCGCAACAAAGAAGATGCCTGACCTCAATGCAGCTGACATCGAAGGCGCAATGAAGATTGTGGCTGGGACTGCCCGCTCTATGGGCATAACAGTTAAGAGCTAATTTTCGCGCCCTGCTTGTCCTTCCTTCGGTGGGTTTGGAAGCAGTAGCCGACTACAGCTTCTCAAACACCATCTCAGTCCAGGACTTCGCATTGCATCGAAAATAATCTCTTAACGAGACGCAAAAACGGACCCTCCTTGGGTCTGTTTTTGTTTTCAGTGGCTTTACTTCTTCTGTCGACGTGGTGGAAATTTCTTATTGTTTGATAGAACTCCGGCAACTTTGTATCATGGGTAAGTGAAACCCTCATCTCATTCTGCGCACTCTTCTTCGCACGGTTCACATGCGCAAGGTGCGCTTGCTGCAAAGCAAATAAAACAATTGATGCGCGCAGGTTTCATTGCAGGTGCTGAAGCGAAAAATGTCCGCCCTGCATCGCTTGATCTTTCGCTCTCAAGCGAAGTCTATAAAGTAGAAGGAGTATTTCAGCCGCGCCCGAGCGAGACCATTCGTGACATCATGAAGCTGATAAAGAAAGTGAAGCACGATATCACCGAGCCCCTCGAGCGTGATGCGACATATCTGGCACGTTTGAATGAGACACTCTCGCTGCCGGAAAGTGTCTACGGATACTGCAATCCCAAGTCGACCTCAGGACGTGTCGACCTGCATGTACGTATTCTTGCCGACGGAGTCTCGCGCTACGATGCGGTGGGTAAGGGATACAAAGGGGAGCTTTGGATAGTCATGCAACCAAAGTCATTTCCAATAAAGGTCGCAAAAGGACTTTCGCTTTCTCAGCTCCGACTATTTAACAGCGATACTCGTTTCAATGAACTTGATCTTGAAATAGCAATGCGTGAGCACAAGCTACTATGGAGACAGAAAGAAAAGAAACCGCTCGATTATAGCGAGATAAAGATCCGCGACAATGACGGCTCGCTCATTCTCACACTTGATTTCTCGGGTCAGCTGCTCGGATACAAATGTGTCTGTCCTGACGAGGTACTCGATCTTACGAAAGTAGATCACTACGATCCATCACACTATTTTGTCCCGATGTATTCACGTGACGGCTACGTGACCCTCAAAAAAGGCGAGTTCTATATTCTCTCGACCCGTGAAGCGGTGCGTGTGCCGCCGGATCTGGCATGCGAGATGGCTCCGATGGACGAACGTAGTGGTGATTTCCGTTCACACTACGCAGGTTTCATCGACCCGGGTTGGGGATGGGGCAAGCGTGGCGAAGGGGTGGGAAGACCGCTGACACTCGAAGTCCGTCCGTTCGAAGATCTCCTGGTGCGCCATGGTCAGCCGGTCGCAAAAATAAAGTTTGAACACATGATAGAAGTACCGGAGCTAAGCTATGACGCACTGGGTTCAAACTATATTGCTCAATACGGTCCGCGCCTTGCGAAGCAATTTACAACTGACACACCGAAGGTGACCAAAACAACCATCAAGAAAAAAATGACAAAGAAATTACCACGAGCGACAAAAAAGAGATCATGAACGAAAAACGTCATATTGTCGCCATTTTGGGCATGCCCGGTTCCGGTAAGACCGAAGCCATCGAATACCTTGAGGCAACGCATCATTTTCCGAAGGTGTATTTCGGACAGATAACCATTGCCGAAGTCGAGAAACGCGGACTCCCGGTGAATTCGATCAATGAACGTAATGTGCGTGAAGAGCTTCGTGCGCGTCATGGCAAGGACTATTATGCCAATGAGATGATCAAACTCATTGATGCTGTCCCGTACAGTCCGCTTATTCTTGTTGAAAGTCTATATAGCTGGACTGAGTATCAGACCTTCGAGCGACATTATGGGGACGTATTCTCGACCGTGGCAATTCATGCGTCTCCAAAGACCAGGCATGCCAGGCTCACCAACCGCCCGATACGCCCGCTCACCAATGACGAAGCGGAGATCCGTGATGTTGCACAGATAGAGCAGCTTGAGCAGGGAGGACCTATAGCGATGGCTGATTATCTGGTGCATAACGAAGGTGCAGTCGAAGAGATGCAGCACGCACTCGATGAGATAATTACGACCATCCGTACCTTGTAGTATGAAGAAAGGAAAATTCATCGTACTTGAAGGAGGTGACGGCGCAGGCAAAGGCACTGTTGTGAGACACCTGCAGAAAGTACTACCCAAAGGGAAGTTTGTTTTTTCACGCGAGCCGGGAGGGACGATAGTCGGCGAGAAAGTACGCGAAATACTCCTTGGCGAAGAAATGTCGCCGGTCACCGAGCTCATGCTGCATTTCTCGTACCGCTTCGAACATATCGAAAAAGTCATCATTCCCAACCTGAAAAAAGGGAAGCATGTGGTGAGTGAGCGCTATATTGCTTCGACCTACGCCTATCAGATCGAAGGGTGGAAGCGCCCCGACCTCTTGCCATTGTTTCGTATCCTTGAGAAAGAGTGCAATAAACTAGTGCGCCCCGACCTCTATCTTTTTCTCGACCTCGACGCAAAAGAAGGAGAACGCCGCCTCAAAAACAAAGGTGAGAAACTCGACCGTTTTGAATTAGCAGGCTTGGCCTTCCATGAGCGTGTGCGCAAGGCATATCACAAATATCTCAAGAAGCAACCGCACCAGATAGTCGACGCGGGCCAAGGGCTTGAAGGACTGCTTTCAGAAATGGAGTCTGTGATCCGCATTGAGGCATTAGGAGCAAAACCCAAAAAATAAGATCGTTAGCATGGCTTGTGATCAAGCAAGCCCCGCAGAGTGATATGGATAAGAAAAATATCATCGCCATACTCGGTGTTCCGCGATCAGGAAAGATCGAGGCGATGGGGTATTTGATGGCTGCGTACGATCTCCCAAAGGTGAGTTTCAAAAGTGTACTCGAAGAGGAGCTCGTGAAGAGCGGACTGCCTATCGGCTATATGAGCGGACATCAAGTGCAAGAAGAGCTGCGCAAGACCCGTGGCGAGGGATATTACGTGAATGAGGTCATCAAAAAGATCGATGCGAACGAGCATGAACATATCTTGCTTGAGGGTCTTGAAAGCTCGGCAGATTATCAGGTGCTGCGGGGTCATTACAGCAGGCGGCTGCATACCATTACCATCCATCTTCCTATGGGTAATATTGTCAGTGAGTTCTTTCGTGATGCAAAAGAAGTCATGCGGCTAGAAGAGGGAGGACCTATCACCGTCACTGAACATCTGGTGGTCAACGAGGGGCAGCTCGGTAAATTGACCGATGCGCTCGACATGATCATGGTAATGCACGGGATTTTCAAGCAAAAAGTATAGGGGCTTCAATACGTCTGTTTCCTGTTCGGCAATTCGGTCTGTATTTGCTAGGATACATGCATGGATATAGAAAAGCGCTCACAACTCGAGGATATGATCCGCACGGCGATAGACGGACTTGTTCCGCCCGCCGTCTTTTTCAGTGTTGAGCGCCCGGCAGATATTGGTCATGGTGATTTTTCGACCAATGTTGCGATGGCGGGAGCCAAAGGAGCCGGCAAGAACCCGCGCGAATTCGCGGAAGAGATAGTAACGAGACTCATGGCACAGAACAATCCAAGCATTCTCTCGATAGAGATAGCCGGTCCCGGTTTCATTAATTTCAAACTTTCAAAAGCATATTTTACTGACGCACTCTGTGATGCACTTGCACAAGGTGATACGTTCGCAGCACATAAGACACTTACGGGCAAAAAAGTGGTGGTTGAGTTCACTGACCCTAATCCGTTCAAGGAATTCCACATTGGGCATTTGATGTCGAATACCATCGGTGAATCAATCGCGAGACTTACTGAAGCTGCTGGCGCCGATACTAAACGCGCCTGTTATCAGGGTGATGTGGGCATGCACGTAGCCAAAGCAGTATGGGGAATGCAGAAATCAGAGCGTTCAAAAGATCAAGACCCGTCAGGCCTGGTATCCTGGCTTGCTGTCAGTTATTCGCTCGGAGCCATGGGTTTTGAAAAGGATGAGCAGATAAAAAAAGAGATCACTGAGATAAACAAAAAGATCTACACCCGCTCTGATGCAGAGATAAATGCGCTTTACGACCTCGGACGCAAGGTCAGTCTCGACTACTTTGAGACCATCTACGCGCGGCTCGGAACAAAGTTCGATCACTACTTCTTCGAGAGCGAAAGCGCTTCGTATGGAAAGGAAGTAGTAGAGAAGCACATTCCCACAGTGTTTGAAGAGAGCGACGGCGCGGTGGTATATAAAGGAGATGAATCGATGGGACTGCATACCCGTGTATTCATCAATAAAGAAGGACTTCCGACCTATGAAGCGAAAGAGCTAGGACTTGCAAAGGTCAAATATGATGCGACCCGCTATGATGCCTCCATCATCATCACGGGGAATGAAGTGAATGATTATTTTAAAGTACTTTTGGATGCAATGGGAAAAGTATTCCCGGATCTTGCTGCAAAGACCGAACACTATTCGCATGGCATGCTGCGTCTTCCGAGCGGGAAGATGTCGTCGCGTACCGGGGGTGTGATCACCGCTGATGCGCTTATTGAAGAGACAAAAGTAAAAGCACTCGAGAAAATAGGAGGCGAACAGTTCTCACCCGAAGAAAAGGACCGTATCGCTGAAGAGGTCGCCATCGGAGCTATCAAGTACTCGATCCTGCGTCAGGCCAAAGGGAAGGATATCATCTTTGATTTCGAGCAGTCACTTTCATTCGAAGGAGACTCAGGTCCGTACCTGCAGTACACCTATGCGCGCACTCGCTCGCTCTTGATGAAGGCTGAGGGAAAAGACATTGATGGAGCAAGATCCCTGGGTGACGAGACAAGGCCGCTGCATAAATATCTCCTGCGTTTTCCGGAGGTGGTGCGTCGCGCGGGGGAAGAGCGTGAGTCGCATTATGTCGCAACTTATCTCATCGAGCTCGCGCGCGAATTCAATTCATTCTACGGCAACACCATCGTGCTCGACGGCGCACCGGATGAAGCATACAAACTCGCACTTGTTACGCTTGTATCACAGGTACTGGAGAAAGGTCTTTGGCTACTGGGTATACCTGCTCCCAAAAGAATGTAGCCTATGAAAACAATAGAAAGTGACGAGCATGGTACCAGGCAGTCGACCCCAATGGGGAGGGTTTGGAAGGTGGTGATAGCGAGTATGTTGTTCACCATTATTGCGGGAGTAATTTGGCATATTACGACACTCGAAGAGGTACGGCTGGACAATCTGCACGAGAAGAGTGACCTGCGTTTAGAGATTGAAAAACTCACCGACTATCGCGCGTCACTTCTCGCCACATCAACACCCAAAATAACATTGCCACAGTAAGCATATGACTACCGACGCAAAGCACAAAGAAAATTCGAAAGAGGAGCCCAAGGCAAAACCAAAACAGCGCGAAGAGATCATTCAGCTCAGCGGCGTCACTATACTCACGGTGCTCGTGATCATTGCTAATTTTCTCACGGTCGGATTTATCTATCGATATCATTCCAAAGTGCTGTATCGTGAGTATAAAGAGCATGACGCGGAGTATGCACTGCTACTCAAGCAGGAACATGATCTGCATGTTGAGATAGAGCAACTCGAGCACGTCGCTTCATGGAACGACACTGCATACGAAAAAGCGCAGCGTCTCCCAAAGTAGGCGGTCACGATGCGTCTCCTCCACGCCCGGGAAGGGTCTTTTTGCATGATGCATGAAAAACCGATAGTATGAACGCTACTATGGAGCATAAAGAGAAACCCAGTAGCCCTGAGAAAACTGAATCTATCGCATCACGCGAAGTGAAGGTGGAGCAGTACTGGAAAGAAAATCAGATATTTGAAAAAACCCTTGCAAACACAGAGGGGAATAACCCATACGTATTTTATGATGGACCGCCTTTCGCGACCGGCCTCCCTCATCATGGGCACCTCTTGCAGGGCACTATCAAGGATCTGGTTGCGCGCTACCAGAGTATGCGCGGCCGTTACGTGCGTCGGCAGTGGGGTTGGGATTGCCACGGGCTGCCAATAGAGAATCTTATCGAAAAAGAGCTCGGTCTTAAGGTGAAGCAGGATATCGAAGCGTACGGCATCGAAGCGTTCAACAAAAAAGCGAAAGAGAGTGTACTTCGGTACGATGAAGAATGGAAGAGTATCGTTCCGCGCATGGGACGCTGGGTCGATATGGAGCATGCCTACAAGACCATGGATGCGACTTATACCGAGAGTATTTGGTGGGCATTCAAAACACTGCACGACAAGAAACTCATCTACGAAGGATACAAGTCGATGCATATCTGCCCTCGTTGCGAGACGACACTTGCTTCGAGCGAGGTCGCGCAGGGATATAAGGACGTGAAGGATATCTCGGTGTATGTTGAGTTCAAACTGAAACCTGATCAGAAAATAGGTGAACTATCTGTAGGACCCGAGACCTCACTTGTTGCATGGACCACCACTCCCTGGACACTCCCGGGCAATGTGGCGGTCGCGGTTGGAAAAGATATCGAATACGCGATCATCGAAAAGCCTGATGAGGGGAAGGGTCCGTTAGTGCGTTTTATTCTCGCAAAAAATCTTATAGAGAAATTCTTCAAAGAAGGTGATCATGCCGTGCTTGCAACAGTAAAAGGAGAGGCCCTCGTAGGTCTTTCATATCAGCCCATTTTTGATTACTATGCGAATGATGAAAAGTTAGAGAATCACAAGAATGGCTGGAAGGTAGTCGCTGCCGATTTCGTCACCACTGATTCGGGTACCGGTATCGTCCACGAGGCTCCCGCATTCGGTGAAGTTGATATGGAGCTCGCAAAGAAGCTCAAGCTTCCGTTTATTCAGCATGTAGGAATGAACGGCAAAATGAAACCTGAGGTGACGGATTTTGCCGGCATGTATGTGAAGCCAAAGTCGGATGATGACAAAGAAAGACTCTCAACTGACATCGCAGTCCTCAAATATCTCCAAGAGCACGGACATTTTTTTGCAAAGGAAAACATCATGCATTCCTACCCGCACTGCTGGCGCTGTGATTGGCCGCTTCTCAACTACGCCGCATCGTCGTGGTTTGTTGATGTGACGCGCCTGAAGCCTCGTCTTATCGAAGAGAATAAAGAGATCAAGTGGGTCCCCGAGAATGTCCGCGATGGACGTTTCGGCAAATGGCTCGAGGGTGCGCGTGATTGGGCTATCTCACGTAGTCGATACTGGGGAGCACCGCTTCCGGTTTGGAAGTGCAACAAATGCGGCAAGATGGAGTCGGTCGGCTCGGTTGATGCACTACGCGAGCATACACGCAGTACGAATGCGTATTTCATCATGCGTCACGGTGAGGCTGAGTCGAATGTACGCGGTGTGGTGAGCTACAAGCCGGAAGATGAATTCCATCTTACCGAGAAAGGGAAGACCCAGTCGAAAGCCGCAGGTGCGACGCTTAAAAAAGATAAGATAGATCTGATCATTGCATCGCCACTCTTGCGCACCAAGGAGACCGCAGAAATAGCCGCAGAGGCGCTGGGTATCGTAAAAGAAGACATCGTCTACGATGCGCGTATCGGCGAGGTGAATACCGGCGAGTTCAATGGCTGTGCAATAGAAACCTATCGCACATACTTCACTTCGACGCTAGAGAAATTCACCAAATCAAGCCCTGGTGGAGAAAACCTCGAGGCGATGAAATCGCGCATCGGCGAATTCCTCTATGAAATAGACAAAAAGTATAAAGGGAAAAATATCCTCATCGTCACGCACGAATATGTCACATGGCTTGCGGATGCGGTCGCAAAAGGCTCCACCCAGGAAGAGGCGTCGGCGCTCCGCGATGCTGGAGGTGAGGACTATATCAACAATGCCGAAGTGCGCCCGTTCCCGTTTGCTCCCATCACACATAATGATAAGTACGAGCTCGACTTCCATCGTCCGTATGTCGACCGAGTTTCGTTTCACTGCAGCTGCGAGCTCGGTACTATGGAGCGCATCCCCGAAGTATTCGACTGTTGGTTCGAGTCAGGTTCGATGCCATTCGCACAATTCCACTACATGGGCGACGAGCGCACTCCGGAAGGGAAGCTGTTCGTAAAAAATTTCCCGGCTGACTTCATCGCGGAAGCCGTTGATCAGACTCGCGGCTGGTTCTACACCATGCTCATTCTCTCGGTCGCACTGTTTGACCGTGCCGCATACAAGAGCGTCATCACCACCGGACTTATCTTGGCGGAAGACGGGCAAAAGATGTCCAAGCGTCTGAAGAACTACCCGGACCCCTTGGAGCTTGCTGCGAAATACGGAGCGGACGCGCTGCGTTTCTATATGATAAATTCCCCGGTCGTGCGCGGTGAGGAACTTCGCTTCGCTACTACAGGCGTCGACGAGGTATTCAAGAAGATCACCTTACGCACTGATAATGTGCGCTCATTTCTTGAGATGTATACCGAGCATGTCACTATCTCGCGCGAGACACCCTCGTCTCCTCACACGCTCGATAGATGGATACTCGCACGTTGGTATGAGACCCATGCTGAGGTCACACATCATCTTGATACTCATGAGCTCGATAAGGCGACACGCCCCATCATGCCGTTTATTGATGACCTTTCAACCTGGTATATCCGCCGCTCGCGAGACCGTTTTAAGAGTGGTAATGAAGAAGACAAGCTGTCAGCTATCGAGACCACCGGCTGGATACTCATGCAGCTGGCGAAACTTCTCGCCCCCTTCATGCCGTTCCTTGCCGAAGATCTCTATCGCCGTCTCCCAATTGCGGATAAGAAGGAGAGTGTTCACCTTGAAGACTGGCCGGCGACAGGAGTAGCGGCGAGCAGTATCCTCGACAACATGGATGTCGCACGCAAAGTGGTCGAAGTGGCGCTCAATATCCGCGCGCAGCACAATCTGAAAGTACGCCAACCGCTTGCAGTACTCACATTTCAACTCGGAGCAAAACATCCTTCACTTGCAGAGGACATACTCGATATCATCCGTGACGAAGTGAATGTAAAGACCGTTGCCTACGACGAAGAACTGAATGTTAGTGTCGAAAACGACCCCAATCTTCGAAAAGGTGAGTCAGGCGGAGTGCTGGTTGCGCTTGATGTCACACTCACTCCGGATCTTAAGAATGAAGGCATGCTCCGTGATTTCCTGCGCAATATTCAGGAGAAGCGAAAGAAGCTTGATCTTGTACCGTCAGATAAGATCACGCTCACCATCTCAGGCGATGCGGCACTCATCGATCTTGTGACCAAAAACAGATCAGAGCTGGAAAAACTGGCAAATGTCGCAGAAGTTGCTCTTGGTGAGTCAGTATCCGCCGAAGCCATTACCCTCGGGGATGCGGTTCTCTCCTACGAGGTCTTCCGGGTATAATACCCATATGGCGTATCACGTGTATCATACCGAAGCACTCCTTCTTGGGGGTATTGCGCGAGGTGAAGGAGACCGCTTGCTCTATTGTTATACCCGCGATCTCGGACTGGTACTGGTGCATGCAAAGAGTCTGCGTGAGATGCGTTCACGTCTGCGTTATGCGCTCCAGACCTTTTCGCACGCGCACCTTGATCTCATTCACGGTAAACACGGGTGGAAATTGATATCAGCGCGTCCGGTTGAATCTTTCAATGCTGTATGGGGAACCTCACGGAAACGCGCGATCCTCGCGCAATACACCGAACTCATCCGCAGGCTCATTCAGGGAGAGGAAGCGGAAGAATCACTATTTAACGAAGTACTCGAAGGTCTGCATCACTTAAGGACGATTGAAAACGAAGAAGCACTGCGCGCTGCGGAGTTGTTATTTGTAGTGAGACTCCTCCACCGGCTCGGATACTGGGGTGACACCGAGGGAATAGAGCCGCTATTCGTCTCTGATGTCTGGAAAGATGACACGGCGACCATGCTTGCACGCGAGCGCCGCATGACCCTGCTCTCGAGTGTGAATCGTGCGCTCCGCGAAACACAGCTGTAAACCCTGCTACTACAGTCATGACGGTAGCAGCAGACCAATCCACGATGTATAATATTGCGATATGGACACTGAGTATGAGTCGAGTCGTATCGAACGGGCTAAACGTGATTTATATCGCACCGATGACGTTAAGGACGCGGTCAAAAAAGCTGAACTTACCCCGACGGACATTGACGTTGCGAATAATTGGCAAGACACGACCATTGTCACTGAGCGCGCTGTGAAAAAAAATACCGGCATCAAGATACTCAAAGCGCTGGTTGTGCTCGCTGTGCTTACCGCATTTGGTTCCGGCGGATATCTGCTCTACCAGCTTCTCGATCCTTTGAACAAGCCGTCGGACAAGAACATTCTTATTGCATTTGACGTCCCTGTCGGAGTCACACCGGGAATTCCTGCCGATATCGTCATTAAAGTCACCAATCAAAACCGATTCGCGCTGGAATATGCCAACCTGACGCTGGTCTACCCGCAAGGTTCACGCTATGTGAATGACCCGGACAAGGATCTGCGTGACGAAAAGAAAATGCTCGGCAATATCGGTGCGGGGCAAGTTGCAGAGTTTCATACGAAAGCGATCTTTCTTGGAGAAGAGAACACCGACAAGGAGCTGCGTGCCAGTCTCGAATTCCGTTTCACGAATGTGAACTCCACATTCAAGAAAGAGGAGGTGCGACCCATGCATGTACTTGCGTCGCCGATAAATCTTACGGTTGATACGCTTAAGGAGATCAACTCAGGTCAGGAGATTACTCTCAATGTGAATGCATTATCAAATACCGTCATACCCCTGCGCGATATGCTGGTGAAGGTCGAGTACCCGCTCGGCTTTACCTACGAAGATGCCGACCCTAAGCCGTCATTCGGAAATAATATCTGGCGCATCGGCGTGATGGATCCGGCAAGCAAATTCAAATTGAAGATCAAAGGTATCATCGTCGGCGATGACACTCAAGAAAAAGTCTTCCACACTGCTATCGGCGCAGGACAAGACCAGACTGACAGAGATGTAAATATCCAGTATGCAAACATACTTTCTGCCGTCACGCTCCAGCGTCCATTCATCGGTATTACACTTCTTATGAACGGCAAGTCTGCGGGTGATGCGACTGCTCGGTATGGGCAAAGCATTGGCGGGCAGGTGATATGGAAGAATAATCTCCCGACGAAGATCGTGAACGCGCAAATAGAGGTCAATCTTTCCGGTGTAGCGTTCGACCGCAGCAAGGTGCATCCGTCCAATAATGGATTTTTCAGGTCATCAGATAACACCATACTTTGGGATGAACGAGGATATAGTGATCTTCATGAAGTTGAGGCTGGAGCGGGTGGCAATGTCGGATTCGTACTCACTCCAATACCTGATGTCGCCGGCGGTAAGATCATCACGAACCCGACCATCATCGCGGAAGTCACGGTGAAGGGAAAGCGTTTTTCTGAACAGGGAGTACCGGAAGAGATCAATACGGTGATCACCGAAGAGATCCGTATCACTTCGCAGGCACAGTTTGCTTCGCGTGTGATCTATCACGGCGGTCCGATCATGAATACCGGACCCTTGCCTCCGAAGGTGGAGCAAGAGACCACGTACTCGGTGGTATGGGATATCATCAATACTTCAAACAATCTCAAGTCTACGCAAGTACATGCAGTCATCCCTCCATATGTGCAATGGGCAGGCGCAGTATATCCAAGCAATGAAAATATCATCTATGATCCGTCCTCGCACCAGGTGATTTGGACCCCAGGAGACATTCCTTCAGGTACCGGCGTGAACACTCCGCCCAAAGAAGTCGTGTTCCAGATCATTCTGACACCAAGCCTTTCGCAGGTCGGTGCGGCACCTCCAATACTGAGTAAAGTTAGATTTGAAGGTGTTGATTCATTCACCAACCAGTCAGTTGGACAGGATGGTCTTGATCTGAGCACCGTACTCTCGACTGATCCGAAGGCACTCAAGACCGACTACAATATTGTGAAGTAGTCTTAAGGAAGTCTTAAGAAGTCTCAAGGAGACCACAAAGAAAAGAAGACCCGCGACACACGTGTCGTGGGTCTTCTTTCCACCTTTCCGGAAATTGTGTAGGATGACATTTATGAACGAAAATAAGCCTATAACCAAGGAAGCAGACAAGATGGAGGCGATCATCTCGCTGTGCAAGCGTCGCGGTTTCATCTACCAAGGTTCCGAGATATACGGCGGCCTTGCAGGTACCTGGGATTACGGCCCGCTTGGCGTCACCCTCAAAAAAAACATCGAGAACATCTGGTGGAAGATGTTCGTCGATGACCGTGAAGATATGTATGGCATGGATGCGGCGATACTCATGAATCCGAGTGTCTGGGTTGCCTCAGGCCACGTTGGCGGTTTCTCCGATCCGCTGGTTGAAGATCTCAAAACCAAGAAACGCTACCGTGCCGACCATCTTCTTGAAGAAGCAGGGGTCGATGTGAAGGGGATGTCGCTTCCTGACATGGATGCAGCGATCAAAAAAAACGCGATAAAAAGCCCCGATAAGAATGAGCTCGGCGAGGTGCGCCAGTTCAATATGATGTTCAAGACACAGATGGGTGCTACTGAAGACGCAGCGAGTATTTCATATCTGCGCCCCGAGACCGCGGGAGGCATGTTTGTGAACTACAAAAATGTCATCGACTCATTCCATCCAAAACTCCCGTTCGGACTTGGGCAGATAGGCAAAGCATTCCGCAATGAGATAGCGCCACGCGATTTCATCTTCCGCGTTCGCGAACTCGAGCAGATGGAGATCGAGTATTTCATCAAAGAAGACTCGTGGAAAGACAACTTTGAGCATTGGCGCAAGCAGGTGTGGAGTTTTACTGATGCAATAGGACTTTCAAAAGACAAGGTACACGAACTTGAAGTTGCCGACGCTGACCGCGCACACTATTCCAAGCGCACTATCGACTTCGAGTACGATTTTCCGTTCGGACGTAAGGAGCTCTACGGTCTCGCCTATCGTGGTGACTTCGACCTTAAGAGTCATCAAGAGGGCAGCAAGGTCAATCTTGAATACTTTGACGAAGAGACAAAAGAAAAATTCCTTCCGCACGTCATCGAGCCTTCATTCGGTCTCGGTCGCAGTATTCTTGCGGTGCTCTCCGAGGCATATACCGAAGACGAAATGGGAGGCGAGAAGCGTGTGTATCTCAAATTGAATACTGCGGTTGCTCCTGTGCTTGTCGCTGTATTTCCACTCCTCAAAAATAAACCGGAGCTCGTTCTCAAGGCGCGAGAGATTTACGCCATGCTCAAAAAAGAGCTCGGCGGACGTGTCCTGTTCGACGACAATGGCAACATCGGCAAACGCTACCGTCGCCAGGATGAGATCGGTACTCCGTATTGTGTCACTATCGATTTTGATACGCTCGGCGAAAATCCTGAGCACAAAGATACCGTCACGCTTCGTGATCGTGATAGCGGTAAACAAGAACGTGTTCACATCGCTTCGCTTTTGGAACGATTTGCACAATGACTCAGCCGTTCCATGCTAGAATCGCTTCATGTTGCGCACGACATTCGCTGATTTTGCACGTCTACGCCCGTCGGTAAAGGCGATACTCTCACTCCACTGGATATATTCGGCAGTAGGGGCAATGACGGGAGTCTTTGTCAATATTTATCTCTACCAGCGTTTTGAGAGCGTGCTATTCAATGTGGTAGCGATGATGCTGTATTTTTTTGGTTGCGCTATAGGATTCAGTCTTATTGGATATCTTGCCTCCCGCTATCGCATCAATATGAAATGGGGGTACTATGTGGCGTTTCTTCTTCTGAGTTCAAGTTTTCTATTTTTGTACGGCGAAACAACTGCACTTTTTGCACGCTTGTTCATGTTTCAAAATGGAATTGGCCTCGGACTGTATTGGGTGACTCTGCACACATTTGAGCTCACCGAAACTAAAAATGAAGAACGTGACTACTATTCGTCAGTACTCTCTGCTGGTGACCAGATAATCGAACTCATTGCTCCTGCATGTGCAACCATCCTTTTTTATCTTTCGTCAGATATGCTGCACCTAGGGACATACACGCTCCTTTTTGTTGTAGCTCCGCTCTTGTACTTGCTTGGAATCCCGCTGTTTGCCCGTGTGCGTGCATATAGGCCAACACCGATAACACTTGAAGATACGAAACATTTTCTTCACGATAAAAATAATATCCGCGCTCAGGTCTATTTATTCGGTAACTCGCTCGAGTACACGACCGCAGTCGTCATCCTTCCGATCGTCGCCGTGTCGTTCCTGGGCTCCGCGAAGCATGTTGGCATATTCAATGCACTCTTTGCTGTTATTTCTGCATGTGTACTACTGTTGTTTGCGAAAGTGCGTCATCAAGGCAACCGACTGAAATTTCTCAAACTGACGACGTTTGCTGCAGCCGCTATTGCACTTTTCATGGCGGGATTCTACGGTTTTACCGCATTTCTCATATTCTCGCTCCTGTCACTCATCGTGAATCCGCTCAAACGAGTCAGTGAACATGTCATCGATCTTGAAACAATGGAGACGCTCGGCAGAGAGGGAAGTGACTTCTTCCCGACAATGATATTTCGTGATGCCGCATACGGGGTCTGGCGACTCATCGCGCTCTCATGTTTTGCGCTCTTCATCACAGTGTTCGGGGAAGGTGAAGAAGCTATCCGTGTCGGCTTTGTCGCCCTCGCGTTGGCCGCGTTGACCATCTATTTCGGTGCAACACTGATATATCCGAAGCACCGTACTCCTTCTGCATAGCTCGGTGGCCGAAAACCGAGAGCGGTTGCTGTCTGTGCTATACTCCTAGTCTATGACAAAACCCATCACAAAAAAACTCCCAAATGGCTTGCGCATGCTTCTTGTTCCGATGAAAGACCAGCGTACTGCGACCGCACTCGTTCTGGTTGAAACTGGCTCAAAATATGAGACAAAAGACAAGAATGGTATCTCGCATTTTCTTGAACACATGTGTTTCAAGGGCACGACCCATCGACCGACGCAGCAGGTGATAGCCGAAGAGCTCGACGGGCTCGGTGCTGAATTCAATGCATTCACCGGACACGAGTACACCGGATACTATGCAAAGGTTGCGGCGGGATATCTTCCACAAGTCCTCGACCTACTTTCGGACATCTACTCTAATTCATTATTCAAGCAAGAAGATATCGATCAGGAGAAAGGTGCGATCGTCGGAGAGATAAACATGTACGAAGACGTGCCGATGCGCAAAGTGAATGACCTCTTCATGAAGCTCGTCTATGGAGATCAGCCGGCAGGATGGGAGATCGCAGGTCCGAAGGAGCTTGTCACGACATTCACCCGAGAAGATTTTCTTGCCTACCGCAAGCAGCAGTACGTTCCGTCCGCGACTACCATTGTCGTAGCCGGGAAATTCGACAGCAAGAAGATAGCAGCACTGATCAAAAAACAGTATGGCGACATAAAGAGATCTAAGAAGGGAGGGAAGATGAAGGTGGTAGACACACAGACTAAAGCAAGTGCGCTTGTCGAATACAAAGAGTCCGACCAAACGCATCTTGTCATCGGTGTCAGAAGTTTTCCGCTTTCCCATCCGTCGTACTACCCGCTTGCGGTACTCGCGGGAATTTTGGGATCAGGTATGAGTTCTCGCTTGTTCCAAAAAGTACGCACTGAGATGGGTCTTGGGTACTATGTGCGTGCGGGAAACGACGCATTCACCGACCATGGAGTATTTGCAGCTTCCGCAGGGGTGGTCAACGAACGAGCAAAAGAAGCGGTCACGGCAATACTCGCCGAATTCCGCACTCTGCGCGATGAATTGGTGAGTACTGAAGAGCTCAAGAAAGCCAAAGACATGTTCGCAGGGAGGCTTGTATTGGGCCTCGAATCATCAGACGAGCTATCGGAATTCTACGGTTTTCAAGAAATACTCAAGCGAAAACTCGCGACTCCCGAAGATATCATGAAGAAGATCAGTGCAGTTACCGCAAAAGACATAAAGAAGGTGGCGCAGCAAATTTTCATCGAGAAGCATATCAATCTTGCGCTGATCGGCCCATGGAAGGATTCCGCCGAGTTCCTCCCGCTCTTGAAATTCTGAGTTTTGATGACTTTGTAGCCCTGGAATTTTCTATAGACGAGTGACTAGAGACTAGTGACTGCATTGTGTTATGATGAGCTTGTGAAGAAAGAAGGAGAGGAGATGGATATCAGTATTTCAACCGGCACCATGGTGAGAGTCATCTTGGTGGTGGCGTTATTCGCTGCACTCTGGTTCCTGCGCGATATCTTCCTCGTCGTCCTTACCGCAGTCATTCTTGCCTCGGCTATTGAGCCTGCGGTGCGCTTTTTTGTGAAGCACAATGTACCAAGACTCCTCGGACTTGTCATGGTCTACGGTCTCGGCGCCATGATGCTTGGCGGTATTTTCTACTTCTTCGTCCCGGCACTTCTCGATGATGTATCGGTACTTGCCGACGTGATCCCAAAATACGTTGATGTCTCGAGTCTTTGGAGCCCGCTCTCTGGCGCAAGCACACTCACCGACAGTCTGAGTGCTGCCGGTCAGGGTGGCAATATCCTTGATGTCGTAAAGAACAGTTTGCAGGAAGGAGGAGCGCTCAAGTCATTCAGTATCTTCTTTGGTGGTTTCTTCTCATTCATACTCATCGTCGTGCTCTCGTTCTATCTTTCAGCACAGGAGCATGGTATCGAAAATCTCCTTCGCCTCATCTCTCCGATCAAGTCGCGCGCATACGTCGTCGATCTTTGGAAACGCTCACAGCAGAAAATAGGTCTCTGGTCGCAGGGGCAGATCCTGCTCGGAGTACTCGTCGGAGTACTGGTGTTCCTGACGATGACACTGATGGGCGTTCCCTCCGCGCTATTTTTGGCGATCGTTGCGATGGTCTTCGAGATCATCCCGGTATTCGGTCCTATTCTTTCCGCGGTTCCAGGAGTCGTACTTGCCTTTACTCACGGCATCAACCCGCCGGGTAATATCATACACTTCTTTAATGTTGACCCGGGAATCAAGGCTGCGACCATTGTTGCGATCGTATACTTCTTCATTCAGCAATTTGAAAGTCATCTGATCTATCCATGGGTGGTGCGCAAGGTCATAGGCATCCCTCCTGTGCTGGTCATTCTTGCGCTGGTCATTGGCGCGAAGATGGCGGGATTCCTCGGTATCATTCTCTCTATCCCGGTGACCGCAATTCTTGTCGAATTTCTCGGCGACGTCGCAAAAGAAAAGAAGATCTTCGAAGATTTCACATAGCTCCCGCGTACTCGCGCGGCCTCTTTTCCTGTGATAGTCTGTTTTTATGTCCGAAATAAGATCTGAAAAAGCGGGAACATCCTTTTATCTCACCACCACGCTTCCGTACGTGAATTCCGACCCGCACGTGGGTTTTGCCATGGAGATAGTCCGTGCGGACGTTGTCGTGCGCCATCACAGGAAGGCAGGAGATGAGGTCTTTTTTAATACCGGTACCGATGAGCATGGCGCGAAGATATATGAGAATGCGGTCAAAGCAGGACAGGACCCACAAGTGTATGTCGACGGATATGCGGAAAAATTTAAACAGCTCATCTCCGCACTCAATATCAGTGATATCAATTTCATTCGCACCACTAGTGCGATGCATGTAAAAGCTGCCGAGGAATTATGGCGCCGCTGCAATACGAACGGATATATCTATAAGAAGACCTACCAGTCGAAGTATTGCGTCGGCTGCGAGCTCAATAAGACAGACAGTGAACTTACAGACGGGAAATGCCCGATACACCCCAATCGGGAAATAGAACTTATCGACGAAGAGAACTATTTTTTCAAATTCTCTGAATTTCAAAAACCACTTCTTGCATACTATGAAGCGCATCCTGATTTTGTTGTTCCTTCATTCAGGCAGAACGAGATCAAACTCTTTGTTGAGCGGGGACTTGAGGACTTTTCTATCTCTCGCCTGAAGTCCAAGATGCCTTGGGGTGTGCCGGTACCAGGAGACGAGGAGCATGTGATGTATGTCTGGTTCGATGCGCTCACGAGCTATATCTCGACCCTTGGTTGGCCGGACAATACTGCATCATTTGAGAAATTCTGGAAGAACGGAGACCCGGTACAATACTGCGGAAAAGACAATTTGCGTCAGCAGTCGGCGATGTGGCAGGCAATGCTGATGTCGGTCGATCTGCCGAATTCTTCCCGTATCGTCATCAATGGTTTCATCACTTCCGGTGGACAGAAAATGTCCAAGTCCGTAGG
>JAYTVK010000106.1:0-1054 GCA_043744595.1 Candidatus Lloydbacteria bacterium | reverse complement strand
ATGATAGAGCTGTCGCCGTCGCTCGCGAGTACCAAGAGATCTTCGGCAAGAACAATTACTTCATCGAGATCATGCACAAGCCTGAAATAGAAGAGCATGATGAGGTCGAACGCGCGATGGTAGCACTCGCACGTGAGCTCGATATCCCGCTGGTTGCGACTCACGACTCGCACTACCTGCGCAAAGACGATCACAAGGCGCACAACACACTCCTTGGTATCCAAACAGGAAACGTGAACGGCGAAGACGGCATGTCGTTCAACTTCGACGCATCATTCATCTCGACAAAGGAAGCGCTCGCACTCTTCCCCGATGCACGTGACGCGGTCGAAAACACCATGAAGATAGCCGAGCGCTGCAATGTAGAACTCACACTCGGCAAATTCATCTTCCCTGACTTCGCGCTCGAGAAAGGTAAGACTGCCGATCAAATGCTCGATGAGCTCACGCAGAGCGGTGCAAAAGAACGTGGACTTGAAAAAGACAAAGAGACCAAGGACCGTCTCGAATTCGAGCTTGAGATCATCAAGAACAAAAATTATGCGCCGTACTTCTTGGTGGTCGCAGACATTCTGCGTTTTGCAAAAGACTCCGGCATCTACACCACCGTGCGTGGTTCGGCCGCAGGATCGCTGGTTGCGTATCTCTCAGGCATCACAAACGTGAACCCTATCGAGTTTCAGCTTCCGTTCGAACGCTTCCTCAATCCGTTCCGCCCATCGGCCCCTGATATCGACATGGACTTCGCAGACGATAGACGTGAAGAAGTCATCGAATACACCAAGCGAAAGTACGGCTCTGACAAAGTCGCACAGATAGGCACCTTTGGGACGATGATGGCTCGCGGTGCAGTGCGCGATGTCGCGCGCGCCTTGGGTAAGCCGTACGAGGTCGGTGACCGCATTTCAAAGATGGTACCGATGGGCTCACAAGGATTCCCAATGACCCTTGAGCATGCGATGGAGCTCGAGCCCGATCTCAAGAAACTTTACAATACCGATCCTGAAGCACGTGAAATAATCGACCTTGCCAAGAAACTCGAAGGCTGTGTGCG
>JAYTVK010000105.1:0-3398 GCA_043744595.1 Candidatus Lloydbacteria bacterium | reverse complement strand
TAGTAGTAAGAGAAATTTGTGCGACTAAAATATCAATTACAGTGTGCTGAGGTCTAAACTTCGATCCTTGGTTCTTCTTTGCAGCTCTGAGTTGATTGATAGAAAGATAACATATATTGATTAGTATGTCAATAAGCAGACCACATTTATACCAAATTTCAATTTTCTTTGATAAATCTGCCTTCCTCAAGTTCACGAAAGGCGGTGTGCAGCTCTTCTTCAGTATTCATCACAATAGGGCCGTACCAAGCCACTTTTTCATTGAGCGGCTTGCCGGAAACAAGGAGAAATCGAGTGCCCGCGCCGCCTGCGCGCAGCTTTACTTCGGAGCCCTCACGCGCGAACAAGAGGATGGTGCCCTTCTCATAGATAATGCTGCCTTCGACTCCTGTACCTAAGGAGCCATCAAAGATATAGATGAATGTTGTGTAGCCCTCCACTACCGGAAAAGAGAATTGTTTTTCCGGCAGCACCGTGACATCGATATACAGAGGCTCCGCCATGATGTCTTTCACCGGGCCCGACACTCCATCATACGATCCGGCAATAAGCTTCACTTCGGCATCACCGCCGACCGTGATAGTGGGAATATGTTTATGTGTCACTTCCTGATACTGCGGTGCACTCATCTTTCCTTTCTGCGGTAGATTCACCCAAAGCTGGAAGCCCTTGAGTCCCCCGGTACCCTCGGGCATCTCTTCATGAATGATGCCGCTCCCGGCGCTCATCCATTGCAGATCACCCTTCCCTATCACCCCACTACTCCCGATAGAATCACGATGACGCACATTGCCGTCCAAGATATACGTCACGGTCTCGATACCCCGGTGCGGGTGCCATGGAAAACCCGCGAGGTAGTCGGTAGGATTTTTTCCCGAGAAATCATCGAACAATAGGAATGGATCAAAGCGAGGCACCTCGGCATTACCGAATCCGCGCCGCAGTTTCACCCCCGCACCCTCCATCACATGCTGGGTCTTAAAGATCTCTTTGATACGTTTTGTCTGTTCTGATGACATCACCCTACTGTAGCAAAGACGCCAATAAAGAAGAAGTTGATATCTGCATGGTCGAAGTACTCATGGGTGTCGGATCACTCAAGTGTCAGCGTGATGTCTGCATGCTCTTTCACTATCTCAATAAGCATATCGCACAGCATCTGCCCCTCGCCTTTTTTGAGTTTCTCGATCTCAGCAAAGACTGAATTGCGCTGCGACGAATCACACGCCGACAACTGGTGCTCAAGGTACTTGAGAGTTTCCGCGTAACCAAGACGTTCGCGTGAAAGCGCGGCGTTTTTCCAGATGAGCGTGAAGCCTTCGGGAGGGGTACCAAAGCCGCCGGAGAGGACATCATCAAATGCGTCGAGGTTTTTGCCCCAATCAACTCCGGGAATCACCGAGAGTCCGAATTCATTATAGAATTCCGCAAGATTCGTAAAATGCGCACCGTCAATAGTGTATATGCGCTTTGCCATATGATGCACTCAGTATAGCAAAAAACTCATAGTGCGTAGCCCCTCTCCGTTGTCCATGCATAACACATCACGCTAATGTCAAGAAATAATCTCTTGCCGATGGTCGTATAATAGTCATGAAGAAGAATAGCCACTCACATCTATGACTAAATCTATTTCTAAGAAAAACAATACACCAACCACACTCGTCATCCTCGGAGCGACAGGAGACCTGGTTTCACGAAAGATAATACCCGCAATATTTCGCCTCTATAAAGCAGGGCAACTCCCCGACCGCTTCCGCGTGATGGGTTTCTCGCGCCGGGAACTCTCCGATGCCGATTTCCGTGAATACGTACGTGGCACACTTGCGGATGCCCCCGGCGCCACAGCGGAACTCGTGAATGCATTCCTTGAGCTGGTCTACTACACACGCGGTGAATTCGAGACACAGGCGCACTATGCTGATCTCGCAACAAAGCTCACGACCCTCGATGATGAGTGGGGTACGTGTACCAATAAATTATTCTATCTCGCGGTGCCGCCAAAACTCTATGAGACGATCTTTCGCGCGCTCGCTGCAAGCGGACTCTCTATACCATGCGGAGGTGATGACGGATGGACCCGCGTCATCGTGGAGAAACCGTTCGGCAGCGACCTCAAGACCGCCAAGGCACTCGATGAACTCTTGGGGAAACTCTTTAAAGAGAGCCAGATCTACCGCATCGACCACTACCTGGCAAAAGAGATGCTCCAGAACATCCTCACCTTCCGTTTTGCCAACAATCTGTTCGAGAACATTTGGGATCAGGCGTCGGTCGAGCGCGTACATGTACGACTATTTGAAAAGCTAGGAACAGAGACGCGCGGCGCATTCTATGACAGCGTCGGTGCACTGCGCGATGTCGGGCAAAATCATCTACTGCAAATGCTGGCACTTGCGACCATGGACCAGCCGCGCGAGTGGTCGTCTAAGGCTATTCGCGAGAAACGCCTCAAGGTACTCGCGGCACTCAAGCCCGTCAGTGGAAAGATGCTACCGACACAAGCGTTCCGCGCTCAGTATGAAGGGTATCTCGACTCGAAGGGGGTCGATGCGGCATCAAAGACCGAAACATACTTTAAGGTACGCACCACGATAGATCTTCCGCGCTGGAAAGATGTTCCGGTCATCATCGAAGGCGGCAAGCAGATGCACGAATCAAAGAAAGAGATCCGCATCACGCTCAAGCATCCGTCACCCTGCTTCTGCGATCTTCCGGACGGAGGACATCACAAGAACGAGATCGTCATCCGTCTTGAGCCGACCGAAGAGATAGAGATCTTCTTCTGGGCAAAGAAACCGGGGCTAGTATTTGAGAACGAGCTGCGTACGCTCCACTTCCACCTGCGCGCTGAAAACAGTGAGGAACGATTCGGGGAATACGACCGTCTTCTCCTCGACTGTATCGGCGGCGACCAGACACTGTTCGTATCGACTGACGAGATACGTGCAATGTGGAGTTTCATCGACCCTATCGTAACAGCATGGAGGAAAGACAGTTCACCCATCGAGACATATACACCCGGGAGCGACGAGATAGGCAGACGTTCATCATTCATTGACCAAGAGATTACTCATCAACACAACGATATGAAAAAACATATTGCGATCATCGGATTAGGAAAGATGGGAGGAGGCCTCGCAATGCAGTTAATGGAGAAAGGATGGAAAGTGACGGGATTCAATCGCTCCGAAGAGACGACCAAGGCACTCGAGAAAGAAGGTCTGCATGGCGCATACTCATTTCAGGAAGTCCTCGACACGCTCCCCTCACCCAGAGTCATCTGGCTGATGCTACCAGCAGGCGAAGCAGTCGACACTGCACTCTTTGCAAAGGGCGGATTTGCATCACTCGTTTCAAAAGACGATATCATCATCGACGGCGGAAATAGTTTTTAT
>JAYTVK010000104.1:0-11808 GCA_043744595.1 Candidatus Lloydbacteria bacterium | reverse complement strand
CGCTTAGGGAGGAGATTGCTGGCACACTACTCCTCGGGCGCATTGGAGTCACACTCCTCGCAGTAGTTCCACACCCCACCGCCCACGGCTATAGTACGAATGATTGGACAAGTATCGCTGAGGCACTTTCCTCAGCACTCTCGACCAGCCCCCGCCATCGCGCCTAGAGTATTGCTGTATTCTTTCTAATTGACGGAATTTTTATAAGTGATAGTTTCGTATTTGGAGAGGTAACAGACAGCCTTGAGAAGGAAGCTCCGCGGTAACGGTAACCGTGGTACCGAGCCCCGGGAAGCGGGACAAACTGGAAGCTTGTGGTTTCGATATCACCTGTTGCGAATTCCCTAGTACGTACTGTTTAGGATAGGTCCGAGGCTTTGAAGTTTAGTTGTGCCGACGGCATGGCTGGATGGAGCCGCCAGTGAAATAGGACCCTTTGCGTGTGAAAAGCAAAATCTTCCGAGAGTCGTGTTCGACTGCATGACTGATATGCAGATGATGATGTCCGGTACCCGAGGCATAAGACTTGTTGACGGAGAAAGTAGTCTGAGTTAGTAGCCCTCTCCACCCATACCCGCCGCCGTGCTTCGTGCATGGCGGTTTTTTTGATATTTTCTTGACGAACTTCAGATTCAGTGTAATTTACTTGAAAGACCTGCCCATCAACATGTAGGAGTGTGAAATGAATCAAAGACTGCTTCAGTCTATCGACGCGTGGATCATCGAGGATGTTTTCCAACCGATCTGCAACTGGCTTCATCAGGTGTGTGGTTGCACGAATCGTCTTCCATGCGCTGCTGCATGCTTCGTTTCTGTGGTGGGGGTATTTCCCCTCATCACCGCTGTGTTGTCATTCGGACACATCGCATTTAGCCTGCTCGCAGCAGTGATGGCGGTCTACTGCTGCGTACGCTCCTATTTCGCGTACAGACTCATCACCGACGAGTTTGATGCCGAGAGCCTATCAAAAGCGCCTGACTGTAAGCGCGTGAGTGGCTACGAGGATCGCATTGTCGCACTACTCATGTCGGTGCCAGCAACGCCCTTGATCATGCTCCTTTTCGCCACCGTGTTCAAAAGCAACTTCTATGCGATCATCTGGACTATTGGCAGCATTGCAAATCTCTGCGCTGTGTACTTTGCTGCATGTGCTTCGCCGCCAAGAAGAAAATGCATGAAGACAAAAGTGCTGATCAGTTAGCACTAAGAGAAACCCCTTCCGACAAGCCGCCGCCGTGCCTTGTGCATGGCGGTTTTCTTTTGCTCAGGTTGACCTGAAGGGTGATATTTGATACAAACCATAAGCACTGAAATTAGTGTTTTTGCTATCTACAAGGAGACCTAGTGTTCAGCATTCGAGAATTGATCCGCATTGCGGATCAAAGTGGTGCGGCAGTTACCGCAAAGCCACCCCAACCAGAAGTGAGTACAAAGCGACAGACTGCAAGGGATGTCTTCCGTGACAGTCAGCAACAGCAGCTCGAGCGTCCGTGCACGAAGGCCCAGCAGGAAGCGCAGCAGCGTCAGCAGTAATCTCCGCTAGTGCGGAACACGTCCCCGACTACACATCATGTGGTCGGGGGCATTTTTATTGGTGGACAAAATCTGTTTTCGATGTAGATTTGAGAGGTTCTTCTCACAACCTGGAGGTTTTCTATGTATCGTCCTTCTGATTTCCGTTCGCAGCAAGCGCTCATCATCTTGCTCACGATCAGTCCGGTCATTTCATGTCTGATGGTGTACTTCGGTTTCGCTGAGATGTGGCGCATCGTGGTATTCGGAATCTCGACCATCCTGTTCGGAATGATCTGCCTTCTCCTTTTCGGGGAGTTTTCCAAGCTCATCTACGAGAGTCGCTTCGGCAAAGCCGAGCACAAGGTGGTGACTGCGCTCTTCTCCAGCTTGAGCAGCGATGATGTCGATCCGAGCATTCAGCGCTACATGTTCGAGCATGCAACTCGCGTGTTGCGCGAAGATCCGAAGATGTATGCCGGCTCTTTCATTGGTGTAGCTGACCGAGTACTGCTCGCATTCAGCAAGTACGTCAGTGACCTGATCAAAGAAGAGCACGCCAGCTACAAGCCCGGACCTTTGCCCGAGCACTACCGCGAAGTCGCGGATAAGCTCGAGCAGCTCATCCGCCTCAAGGAAGTGATCATCTCCAGTCGCGGCGACGTGCCGAAGTCGGAGTTCGACACTGGCCGCGAGGGTGACACATCCAGCTCGCCGCGTCCTGACGCGGGACCGATCATGACTCGTGGGTAGTCATGTTTTCCTGAACACGTCCCCGACTACACATCATGTGGTCGGGGGCATTTTTATTGGTGGACAGCCCACTTGAGAAAAAAATAAAAAGCGGTAAGCTGATATCAGTCAGCTTTTGGTCGCCCGTTCATCAACCTTGGAGCATGATCATGCAAGGAAGTATTTATCACCGCGAAGCTCTCGGCACGCCGCGTCACCTCGCACGATGGGCATTCCTCCGACTTTTGATGGAGTATTACAGCGAAGTCCTTTTCGACGAACCCATCGACGGACTGCACCGAATTCCGGTCAATTCGCTCCACTGACCGAACGCACAAGCGGGGACTCATAGCCCCGCTTTGTCATTTCTCGACATATGCAATACAGATAAAAAAAGAACTGCCTTATTAGGGCAGGTTCTAGGCCGGGTTCTTTGGTTGAAAGAGAGCAGCTTCAGGCTGCGTGCTGGACGCGAGAGAGGAGCTTGTTCACGGAGACGACGCAGCCGCGTCTTGCCATGAGGTTGTCGATGACTTCCTCGTACTTGGCCAGAGTGAGCTTCTCGGAAAAGTCGAGCACCACGCGGCCCGTCGATGGGTCGTAGGCGGTCTGCACGTACAGGTCGACGAACAGGCGGTCGCCGACACCGGTGAAGGCCTGTGCGACCACGGCGGGGTCGAGGTTCGCGACACAGTGAACTTCGAGCGGAGGTCTGAATTCGAGTTTGTCGGATGACATGTCTTTCCTTTCTGTTGCGTGGCGGTGGGGAACTTTAAGTCTGTACTTTGTTATAGTACAAACAGGATTTATATACAATACAAAAAAGCCTTCATATTGTGCATATGTTGATCGGAGTACAAGCAGTTGACTATAATTATAAAATATGATATAATATGTAAGCACATCAGACGTGGTGTGTGGTTCTTTCAATCAACTGCGGAGGTCGCTCCGTAACGTTTGAAAAGAGGTTTATTGTGGGAAAAATCGCACTCCAATTGGTCCTCAACACGTTCCATGCCAATCATCCGACCGAAACGATGGAGATGATGGACGACGAACTCTATGGACTTCCGCTCTTCCGAGAGTACGGTATCGCGGCGACCTGCTATACGCAGGGCATCGACCTTCTCATGAAGCACGGGCTTTATGAGCAGATGTCCGCTCCGGGTTCTCTTGAATGGGGCAACGCTCCGTTCTCGCACACGCTCTTGCCTTGGGCAGGAAAGGCAGAGTCTCATCGTGAAGTCCGTGATGTCATCGGCACGGTGCCCGTCACGTTCTTCCCGGAGTTCTATCCTCCGAAGCCAGGACTGATCCCGACCAAGTTCACGCTCGTCCTCTCGGGGGCCAGCGTTCTCTACTCGGCGTTCACCGACCAGCTCGCAGGAAGCGACATGAGCATGGGGCAGTATCCGGACGGTGTGCATTCCATCCGCTTTGGCGGTAAGGTCGGCATCCTGATGCGTTCGGAGTGGTTTGCTCCACTGCTGTCCGCATTCTTCTTGTTTCAGCGCTATCCGCTCCAGGGTTCGCACCCTGACGGTCGCGACACGCTCGCTGAACTCATCGGCGAAGTCAAGAAGGTGAAGGATGGCCCTGATCGCATCATTGTCTGCCCACTCGACATGGAGGCACCGTGGATCGGCTCGCGATTCGGTGCGGCAGTGTGGAAAATGTTCTTCGAGGCGCTCCGCAAGGAAGACCTCGAGGACGTGTTCACTACGCTTACGCCTCACCTCGAACGGTTCGATGTTGAAGCCATTTCAACGCCGCAGCCTCACCGCATCCTGACCAAGTGGTCGAGCTGGCAGATGCAGCTCGACCACAAGGAACGACTCGCGTCACTGCGGGTTGAAGGGGGCGATGAAGGGACGATGATACTCAAGATGCTCGCAGCAGGGAGCGATATTTACGCCGCGTGGGGTATCAAGCTCACCGAACAAATGATCGGAACAAAGGTCAGCTTCGGCGCCATCGATCCCACCGGTGCGCGCATTGCCATCCCGGTCAGCTTCAATCAGTCGGTCATCGACGTACAGCTTGCAGCCTATCGCGCGCTTCGCAAGAAGACATCCTTCCTGCATCAGCTCGCTTCGCTGGAGACACAAGATCACTTCGTCGATCGGGCGATGCACATGGCGATGCACACCCCGCAGTTCTCTATGCAGTAGTTCTTCGTTCGTCACGTGTTAGTCGCGACCCTCCATCTTGTGAGGGTCGTTTTTTTTGACAATTCTGGTGATTAAACTAGACTTCGTCATTAGATGTGAATATTCGATCGCCGATCGTTTCAAGGAGGCATGACATGCACACACGCAAAGCTCGGAATTCCCGCAAGACAGAGACACGCAAGAGTCTCTTGCGCCGCAAGAAATGCGCACGTTATCCGGCTCCGATGAAGCACACGAAGCGAACACAACACAAGATAAACACATTTCGGACGCGCACATATGCGATGGAGGATCGCTCGTATGACGATGCAGCGAGAGTGAGATGAAGCAAGGGACCGCATATGCGGTCCCTCGTCATTTATGCCAGCTTCATCGCTATGAGTTTGCGCTTCATGTCGACGGCTGAGACACGTGCCTTGAGTTTGTCACCGAGGCGGAAGATCTTGCCGTGCGTCTTACCCACCAGGCGGTAATTCTTCTCTTCGAAGAAATAGAAATCGTCAGGGATGTCGCGGACATTGATCATGCCCTCGGCCTTGGTCACACTGTCTTCGATATAGATGCCCCATTCGGTAACGCCGGAGATGCGGCCATCTATCTCTTGTCCGACACGTTCGGAAAAATACTCACATTGTTTATATTTGATAGAGGTACGCTCTGCATCGGCCGCCTGTACTTCCATCTGCGAAGAGAAGCGCGCGAGTCGCTCTTGCTCTTCGAGCATTTTCTTGGGGATCGGTTTGTTCTCGAGATAGTAAGCGAGTAGTCGGTGCACCATAGTATCGGGGTAACGGCGGATAGGTGAGGTGAAGTGCGTGTAGTACTCGAAACCGAGCCCGTAGTGGCCGATGTTCTTGGTGGTGTAGACCGCTTTGGCCATTGCGCGCACGGTCGCCATCTGGATCATCGACTCTTCGGCTCGTCCGCGCACTTCTTCGAGCATCTGATTGATAGCCTGCGAGGTGACCTGCATGTGCGAGTTGAGTTTGAGTTCGAAGCCGATGCCCTTTAAGAAATCGCGCAGGTCACGGATCTTGTCTTCGTTCGGCGTGTCATGCACACGATAGACGAACAGATTGCCGGTACGCTCGTCGCGGGTAGCGATGAAGCGCGCGACTTCTTTGTTTGCCAAGAGCATGAATTCTTCGATAAGCTTATTGGTATCCTGGATCTGCTTTTTGTAGACCGATATGGGCTTGCCTTTCTCATCGAGCTCGAACTTCACTTCTTCCGCCTCGAATGCGATAGCACCGTTTTGGATGCGCGCTTCACGCATGTGCTTTGCAGTCGTATCGAGCGAGAGTAGTGCGCGGGTGAGACTCTCTTGATACTTATGTCCAAGAATAGGGTTCTTTGCCGGATCCGTACTTGTCGGGTCGTTCAGCACCTCTTGAGCCTCTTCGTAGGTGAAGCGTTTGATGGAATGGATGACCGTGCGGCCAAACCACTCTGCGAGTACCTCGCCGCGCTCATTCATCTCAAATACCGCAGAGAAGGTGAGGCGGTTTTCGTTCGCGACCAGTGAACAGATGCCGTTCGAGAGTCGCTCGGGGAGCATCGGTATGGTGCGGTCGACCAGATAGACTGAGGTTGCGCGCTCGACCGCCTCTTTGTCGATACGGCTGCCGGGGGTCACATAGTATGAGACATCGGCAATATGCACGCCGACTTCGATGTTGCCGTTCGGGAGTTTTTGCCACGACAGTGCGTCGTCGAAATCCTTCGCGTCCTTCGGATCAATGGTGAAGGTCAGGATATTTCGGAAATCGCGGCGCTTTGCTATCTCATCAGTAGGAATTTCGAGCGGGATGAGCTCGGCTGCAGCTTCGACATCAGCGGGGAAGGTAGTATCGAATCCGCGTTCAAGTACTATTGCCTGCATCTCGGCGTTGTGTTCATCAGGCTTGCCGAGGATCTTGCGTACTTCGCCCAAGGGCTCTTTCTTCGGTTCATCCCACTTGGTCATTTCGACGAACACTTTGTCACCCTCTTTTGCGCCATGCAGATGGTGTTTGGGGATCATGATCTTCTTGTACATGCGGTTGTCGTCGGCAACAAAAAAGAATACACCCTCTTCTTTGGTGATCATGCCGGCAAACTTCATTTTGTTGCGCAGTAAGATCTTCGACACCTCGCCGCCCTGACGCTTGCCTGAGACTTTTCCGAATAGTGATATCTCGACACGATCGCGGTCGAGGGCAGTGTTGAGGTAGCGCGGGTCTATCTCAATGTCTTCGTCCATTCCTTCGACTGCGACATAGCCGACTTCTTTTGAAGTGATACGAATAGTGCCTTCGACTTTGTGGCGAGGAGGGAACTTGGGATGGTCGCCTTCGCTACGCACAGAAGACGCGTGTGTTTGGGCACCTGTCTGTTCTTTTGTTTTGGGTTTTTTGTATTCTTCTTTTGCTTCGTTCTTTGCACGTCGCTCGTCTTTCTCTTTTTTGAACTCTTCTTTTGGACGGTACTGCTTCTTGATGAATTTAGTCATCCCGTTAGAAGTAGAACGCGGGAACATATTTTCTCGCGCCTGCTCGGTTTAATTTCGTAATTGTTTTCATATTTATTTTTGATTAGTGTTCGTGTCCGCGACTTCTAACGGGATCATGCGAATGTATTGTTTTTTCTTACTTTTTTTATTCCTGAATTTCGTATTTTCCTATCTCTTACTTCTTGCCTCCTATCTCTGGCTTCAGAGTCCGTCATTAACGAATGTTCCTATCTTCCTATCGTCGCCGCGCATTGCCTCCGGATCAGCAGCTCCCGTCGGGGCAATGCGTTCTATCGTGTCCGGATGCAGGTGTACTTCCTTGGACTTGCCGAGCTCGCCGTCCTGCATCTCATCGATGAGCTTCTTCACATCAAACGGAGAGGGGATGTACTTGGCAACGAAGTTGATATTCTCGCCTGCGGTCTCGAAACGGATGGTGCCGAAATTGAGCATGGTGGAGATGATGCCTTTTTGCTCGACGGTGATGTTCTGGATATGGTCGATGCGAAACGATGCTGATTGTCTGCGGAAGAATCCCATTTGCGTGATGTCGAATAGTCTGATGTCGGTGACGATGAGCACATTCAGAAAGTAATTGGTCCAGACATTCCACGCAAGCATCCAGACCACTATCAGCCAGAGGGCGACAAAGTAGGTCTTGAGTGCGAAGGTGCTGCCTGCAACTACGAATATCTTATCGACGGGAATGAAACCGAATACGAAGATTGCGAGCACCGGGAAGAGTACCGCGAGGACGATAGTGATGAGCTTGCCGACCAGGACGAACCAGTGGTCCCAGATCACTTCGACGATATGTTCATTCTCATCTATCTCAACCATATTATGCGCCGGCGAGTGAATAATAAGCGACACAGGAGATGAGGACACAGAACAACACCGCTGAGCCGATGAAGTAGTAGAGCTGGGTGAAGAAGAGCTTCGCCTTATCATTTGAGTAGTTTCTCCAGTGGTAGACAGAAACAGCGGCATGGATGGCCCACATGACAAAAATGATCAAGAACAGGATGATCATGACATTGGTGGTCGCTTGGGTCCCGACCGTCAGCTGTGAAAATTGTGGAAGGCTAGGGAATTGCATGTGCGCACACTCATTATAGTAGAATTCGCTTAAAAAGTAACGATTATCTTATTGTGATTCCTGTAGTCTAAGACTTCACGATCTAGGACAAAAAAACAGCAGCTGTTGGGCTGCTGTTGTAGAGAGTGAGGCCTGACTGCGCCCTTAGGGACGGGTCGTCGATTCGGGGCGCTCGATCAAGCCGACGAGGGTGCCGATACCGATCTCGCCGTTCGCACAGGTGTGGGAGTCGTGGGTCGGGCAAACGACGCGGGATTCCTGCCGATCGCCGAGCGTGAGGAACGTGTACTGATGCTCCATGGCAATGGCGATAGTGCCTTGCCGGAGTCGGTCAATGATCTCTTTGTTGGTGACCTTCGACAAGGAGTCGACGACGCTGAACAGCTGGCAGCAGTTGCCGCAACGATATTTCGGGTACATAGGTTCTCCCAGTAGGAGTTGAGGGGCTGTACACATAATATAATAAATTATTTAATATGTCAAATATTGTTCTGCGGCCGCAATTATGATGAAAAGGAATTTGCCCAAATTTGACTCAATATCATTCATTTGTTAGTATCTCTTCACTATGTTAGCAATCAGATTAAAGCGCGTTGGCCGCACAAATGACCCGTCTTTTCGTATCATTGTGCAGGATCACCGCCGCTCACCAAAGAAGACTCGCGGCGTCTCAGAGTACGTCGGATTTTATGATGCCCGCAAAGGCACTCCTGCGATCAATGCAGAGCGTGTACTTTACTGGATCGGTCAGGGCGCACAGCCTTCGGATACCGTCCACAACCTCCTTGTTGACGCAAAAATAATCAAAGAGAAGAAGGTCAACGCAATGAACAAGAAGACCAAGCCGGTCAAAGAAGTGCCGAAGGAAGAGGCCAAGAAGCCTGCTCCGGTAGCAGCCGCTCCTGCCGCAGCAGCTCCCGCAGCTGAAGTAGCCGAGACTGCCGCAGTCGTGGAGGCAAAAGTAGAAGCTCCTGCTGAGGCTCCCGCAGCCGAAGTGAAAGCAGAAGAAGCACCCGCTGCATAAATTCGAAATTTCAAAAAACAAAAGAACGCCACAGAGCGTTCTTTTGTTTTCACGTAGCTCTTCATACGATGAGATGCATCTCAACTACGCTAAGGCGATATGCGCTGTGCTTCTCTGTAAAGATCGACCCGAATATCGCGTTGACCGCACGGGATTTTTAGCACATAATTGAAAAAGCGGACGAGCATTTGCTCGCACGATACATTAACAGGTAGCAAGTAACGATATGGCTGATAGCAACAATGATAAGGAATTTCTCGAGTTTGTCGTGAAGAACCTTGTCGACAAACCGGACGCCGTGAAGGTGAACCGTGTTGTGGATGAAATGGGAGTATTACTGACACTTGATATCGATCCTGAGGACATGGGCAAGGTGATAGGCCGCATGGGCAACACCGCCAAAGCAGTGCGCACACTTCTGCGTGTCGTCGGCATGAAGAATAATGCACGCGTGAATCTCAAGATAAATGAACCCGAAGGAGGTAAGCGCTCGGGTATGCCGGGTGGGGTGGGGCAGACTGCCGCCGACTCCTCTGACGTATCTGACATCATCGCAGACCTCAAAGCGTAATTTGGGCGCATTACGTCGTTGTCTTCAAAACGAGCCCCGCTCAACGTATACGAATACGTCTCGGGAGGCATCGTTTCTCGACGCCTCGTACTGCATCCCAAATTCTGCTTTGAGTCGTGAGTACATTCAAAACTCTGCCTTCAAAGATCGCACAGCATCCAAATTGTGAAAGTTTACATAGTGACGGTGTTCCAAAATTCCGCTTCAAATATCTCAAAGCGTAATAATAGAACTCAAAAAAGAAAACCCGCTCTACTTATAATAGATGTGGGTTTTCTTTTTGTATGAAATACGTATGATACATGCTGGAGTCCTAGCCACATTAAAGGAGTGTGTTCCATGAGCATCAAGCTTTCACAATATCTTGCCGAAGGCCCTGTGCGGGATGCTGCGCACGACGAAGACGCGCGCTGCGCATACAAGCAGCATTGCACTGGACGCAAAAGTCCCGACCACAAGGTCGACGGTCGAGAAGTCTGCGTGGACTGCTACTTCGATGAATTCAGCAGACTGATCGACACCTGTCCGATCGGGAGAGGCGTGTGAGATCGCCGGGGGAAACCCCGGCTTTTTATTTTGACGCTTTTTTGTATGAGAGTACTATGAGTACAGTATCAACACGCAAAGGAACTGCCATGGAAACTCGCCGTTTTCTCAAGCGCTGGATGATCTGGTTGTACCTCGTCATGCTCGACCTCGCTGAAGTAGGAGAGAACGAGGCGCCACAGTACACGCTCTGCTGCGCGCTCGCGATCCTCACCCTCGTCGCATCGGTGCTCGTACCGTTCATGGTGGATGATGCGCGGTACCTCCTCCTCTCCATCCCGGTCGGATTTCTTCTGTATCTTTTGCTCGGGCTCCTGCTCGAATTCTCGTCACCGAAGAGAAGTGTCACCACTCCCTGGCAACAGAGCGTTGCGAGGTGAATCTCCTCGACTCTGACACTGCGCCGCACTCGCGGCGCTTTTTATTTGATGATGGCGAAATGACTGCCGCTGTCCTTAGTGGATAACTTGCGTATTTCTTGCTGCTCCTCTTGCTATAATAGCGTCAGAACTTATTCATCTCTCTCTTATAATTTTTTATGCGTATCACACACCGCGTAGCGACACTGCTTACATTATCCGCGCTGCTTCTCTCCGCACCACTGTTCGCCTCTGCGCAGCAATTGACCGGAGTCACATCGCAGATGTGGAGCGAGATCAACGCGCAGCGCAGTGCATTTGGTGACTCTAATGATTGCCAATCACGGATTGCAGCGATCCCTTCAACCGGTTATGTGCTGCCTGCCGGAGGAGACATAGCAAGCGCACTGTCCTCGAATGCGACGGTGGTACTGCAGACGGGTACATATAGGCCGACCGGCTCACTGCTGGCTATCCCGACCGGAAAGAAGCTGGTCGCTGGCCCCGGGCAGAAGCCGGTGGTTGATCTGTCTGCACTCACAAACTTTGGTGCTATCTACGTTGGCGACAATGCAGTTATCGCCGGGATCGAGTTCAAAAATGCGCAAGGGATCTCGATCGTCACGTTTGATACCGGTAAGGGTATCTACAGTAGCGGCGGAACGCTATACAATCTGACCGTACATGATTCTGGTCTGACGGGGAGCATGGATGACGGCACAGGTGTCACCATTAATGGAGGAAACAACTGGTGCGTTGTCAGTCTCGAAATTTATAACTCGTGGAACCAAGCCGGTAGCGGCCCGACAACGAACGGCGGCAATAGCGACGGGATCCAAGATAAATATGGCGCTTCGCAAAACACTTTCATTGCCGTTAATAGTCACAACAATGGCGACGACGGTATTGATATGTGGGAGGGAGGTCAAGCCTACTGGTACTTCAGCAGCTCACATGATAACGGCAAAGTACCGGGTGTCACCAACGGCGGCGACGGCAACGGCATCAAGCTCGGAAGGGGCGATGTAGCTCATAAGTTCTACAAGACGACTGCGACCAATAATAGAGCATGTGGGTACGATCTCAATGCAAATCTCCAGGACCCGATCCTCGTAAAGTCTCCTGCAGCTAATAATGGAAGCGATAATTATTGCTACTTCAACACTCAACCGAGTGGAAATGCGATCGCGGATCCTGGAACTGTTACGCCAACCCCTTCTCCCGCTCCTACCCCTTCACCAACTCCAACCCCGACTCCAGCTCCAGCACCTCTACCCACTCCAACAGTAACCGGAGGTACACT
>JAYTVK010000103.1:0-12018 GCA_043744595.1 Candidatus Lloydbacteria bacterium | reverse complement strand
GGGATTCGTGACATGGTTATTGATGAAGCTGATCGTTTTTGCGCCGCTGGCGACTGCGCCACATGCGGTGAGAGTGATACTTTTATTGCCTGAAGAATTTGAGATGCCGCCATTGATGGAGACCTGGTCTGCAGTCACTGCTCCGCAAGGAGAAGTAGTGATCGTAAGGCCCGTCGGTGAGCCGTACGTCAGCACGTCGACCGTGGTAAGAGATCCAAGATCGAATGTGTTATTGCCGGGGTCAAATGAGATCTTGATGGTCTCGCCAGTCGCAAGTGCAGTAGCCGCGGTCCACTGAATGGTGTAATTCGTATTCACTCCGGGTGCGGTAGATGATGCGGTGGCACTGAAGAGCGACACCGTTGCCGCATGAGCACGATTAAAAAAAACTGAAAGACCTACAGTCCAAAGAATGATTGCAATGATAAGAAACGTGGCTAACGTCGGTTTATCCGACATCGCCCGTAACGCACGGGAATAGTTCATGTGGGGAACTATGATGAATAAATTGTGTTGTGGGTCTCAGTGCACCTGGCGCGACTCGTGCACTGTGGCTTCTTTTCGACTACAGAAAAGAAGAGATAAAACTGTGGAATTCACACTGACTGCGATGTGAAACCGATCGACAACATTGGGATGGCTGCCGCGCGACGTTTTCCTCCGAGACATGCCTTGTGTGACAGGACTGGTTTGTGCGACGCATATCCATTATATATACAACTTGTGCATAATGTGTGGAAAAACTGTGAATTAGTGTGGATAACTATTGTTTATTCTTAAGCAGGAGCAAGAAGAAAGGTATGATAACGAGTACGTATGACTATGTTGTATCGCAAAAATATACTCTCTGTTCTTCCGGCGGGAGTGGTGACTTCGGTAGTCTTTTTTCCTCAAATATCTTTTGCACATGCATTTGGACAGAGCTACACACTTCCGCTCCCGCTCTGGCTGTATCTGGCAGGAAGTAGCACTGTGGTCATTCTTTCATTCCTCTTCTCGGTATTATTTGTTGGGACATGGAAGAAGGAGTCGCTTCGATATAATGTGAGTGAGTGGCGGATCGTAAGGGTAATAAAAAAGCCCATTGTGCGAACATTGATCTCCATGCTCTCACTGTCTCTTCTTGCACTCCTTCTTTTAGCTGCGGCATTCGGAAAGACCGAGCCTACACAGAATTTCACGGCAATATTCATCTGGATCATCTTTTATCTCGGTGTTACGTATCTCACTCTTCTTGTGGGAAATATCTGGTCACGCTTCAACCCTTTTTATGTTGCGACGAGTTGGTGGAAACAGAAGCCGCTGTTTTCATACAACGAATCGCTTGGATACTATCCCGCACTGCTCGGGTACTTTGTATTTATTTGGCTCGAACTTATTTCAGGTGGCGCAGGGGCACGCCCGGACAATTTGTTCCTTCTCATCCTGTGCTATCTTTTTGCGACCCTCTTGGGTGTCATATTGTGGGGAAGAGATGCATGGTTTCGCTTTGTCGATTTTTTTAGCGTATTCTTCTCGCTGATCGGAGCAATGGCACTTTTTCATATGGAGAACGGAAAGATGGTCATGCGTGTGCCATTTTCCGGACTGATAGAAAAAGTAGCCCCACACCCTTCACTTGTGTGGTTCATTCTCTTTATGCTCGCGTCGACTGCATTTGACGGCTTCCGAGAAACCGCACTCTGGCTAAGTACTTACCATGCTGTGCTTCCGCTGTTCGCACCATTTGGGTATCAGGTGGTATATGTCATTCCGACAATCGGACTCATGCTCTTTCCCGCTATCTTCTTCGGGTGTTTCTCAGTAGCACTTTGGATAATGAAAAAGGTACTCGGGCTGGATGAGCGTATCTCTCTACTGCTCGCGCGCTACGCATTCACGCTCTTACCGATAGCACTCGCATACCATGTCGCGCATTATTTCAGTCTCTTGCTCGTAGGAGGGCAGTCGATCATTCCATTATTGTCCGATCCGCTTCATCTCGGATGGGATTTGTTTGATACCGCGAACTTCATCCCCAACATCGGCATCATCGGCGCGCGTGAACTCTGGAATATCCAAATAGCGGTCATTGTTGCCGGACATGTCGTTGCGGTACTGCTTGCTCATATTGAATCACGGAGATTCCCTGTGTCTCGTATGCGCGCAGTTGCCAGTCAGCTTCCGATGCTGCTCCTTATGGTGATCTATACTGTTATTGGACTTTCTATACTCGCACTTCCGATGGGAATATAGCCACTCCTTGTTTTTGGTAAACATTGCTATAATCGGACGCATATGCGCATCACTTATTTTTTCAATGAAGAATGGGAAAAAGAATTTGTCTCAACACATTTCCCGAACGACTCCTTCAATTTTATTGCGGGCAGTACAAAAGAGAACCCCACGGCAGGGGACGCTGATGCCGAGGTCCTTTCGGTATTTGTGAATTCTCCGGTCGGCGCGTCAGAGCTCGACCGTTTTCCAAAGCTGCGTTTCATTGCGACCCGCTCGACAGGGTTCGACCATATCGATCTTGCTGAAGTCACCAAGCGCGGGATAACGGTCGCGAATGTGCCGACATACGGAGAACATACGGTCGCTGAGTTTGCCTTCGCACTCCTCCTTGCACTCTCGCGCCGCATTGTTGATGCCTATGAGCGCATCGAAGAGTCCGGCTCGTTCTCTCAGGACGGTCTGCGTGGTTTTGACCTGCGTGGTAAGACTATAGGTGTCATCGGTACCGGACACATCGGCGAGCGCATGATCAAAATGGCGAAAGGATTCGATATGAATGTCATCGCATTCGATGTCTATCAGAAGCCTGAGCTTGCTGCATCGCTTGGATTTGAATACCGTTCATTCGATGAAGTACTCGCCGCATCCGACATACTCACACTCCATGCGCCATACAATCCGCATACCCACCACATGATCAGCGTCGAGAATATCGATAAGGTGAAGCGTGGCTGCTACCTTATCAATACCTCACGCGGGGGACTCATCGAGACAATGGCTATCGTGAAAGGTCTCGAAAGCGGAGTACTCGCCGGCGCAGGACTCGATGTGCTCGAAGAAGAAGGACAGATGGTGGACGAAGGAGTGATCCTCACGAGTGAACATCCCAATCAGGAAAGTCTGCGGGTAGTGCTTGCAAATCACTATCTGATGAAACATCCGCGCGTCATCGTCACTGCGCATATCGCATTCGATACACAGGAAGCCATTGAACGTATTCTCTCTGTTACGATAGACAATATCGCTGCGTTCGAGAGCGGCGTGCCAACAAATCTCGTGAAGCCCGGGTAATATGGATATAAAAACAACCACCGATCCCGGTGGTTGTTTTTATATTGCCGTTACTTTGTTGTTGGCGGGGTCGATGTCCCATCGTGGGTAGGCATATTGGGGCGTATCTGCACTGATTGCGCGGTTACGCTACCGTCAGAATTCGCGGTGCCCATGGCAGTTACCTGCTGCCCGACTGAAAGATCAGCAGTTGACCCGCTTACCGCTTTCATGATCTGAGTCGAGCCTGAGAGAAGCACGATCTTTGATCCGGTCGTTTCACCCTGAGCGCCTCCACGGGTCTCGACCGTAATACCTGAGGCATCAATAGTGAGTATTTTTCCCGACACAACTCCTCCTCCCTGGAAACGGTTGCGGTTACCTCCCCCGGTACCTCCCTGCGCGAATCTCTCTGCACCTGTTGCTCCGGAAACTGCTACTTTAGAACTCTGCCCATACTTCATTCCTGCAAAGAACGAACCTCCCCCCACTACTACTGCGGTAACAAGTACCGCTACAAGTAAATTATTTTTCATACAGATATAACAAATGGATAAATATTCAAGTTCTAAGATCATTCGTACCTGAGTGCGTCAATAGGACTCAGTCCCGCGGCACGCCTCGCAGGGTAGTACCCAAATACGATGCCAATGAGCGCGGAAACGCCGAATGCAAGAAGTATAGAAGAAACAGAAACACTGGTCGTAAGGATACCAAGCGATGTGATGATGTAGGATATCGATACCCCGAGTATCACTCCTGCTATGCCGCCGATGAAGGTCAACATGACTGCCTCGGTGAGGAACTGAATGCTGATATCGGCGTTGCGCGCTCCGATCGCCTTACGGAGTCCAATCTCGCGCGTACGCTCAGTCACTGTCGTGAGCATCATGTTCATGATGCCGATACCGCCGACCACCAGAGAGATACCCGCAACCGCCGCAAGGAGAATAGTAAATGTCGAGGTGATACTTGATGCGGTCGCAACAATATCCGCCTGATTGAGCACATTGAAATCTGCTTGAGTCGGGTCGGTTATCTTGTGGCGCGAGAGAAGAAGAGTTGTGACTTGTTCTTGAATGTTGGTCATCATGTCTGCGCTTTGCGCTTGAATGCTGATAGTGGTGACATATTGTGCACCGGCAAGAAATCGCTGCGCACTGGTAAGCGGAATGAAGATCATATCGTCTTGGCTGCCGAAACCGCTCCCACCCTTTGCGCGGGTCACACCGATGATCTTGAATTCAATACCTTTGATACGAATAGTTTGTCCGAGCGCTTCGGTCCCCGAGGCAAAGAGGTCATCGCGAACCGTCGGGCCAATGACTGCAACCTTTGAGAGACTGGCATTGTGTTGATCACTGATGAACGATCCTTCGTCGATCTCAAGATTGCGTACGGATGGATAGGATGCAGTGGTCCCGACAATTGAGGTGTTCGTGTTGGTTCCTTTTGCGGTCACTTGGTAGCGTCCGGTGACCTCAGGTGCAACGGCTTTTGCGGTCGTCACTTCTTTGATGATCGCGTCAGCGTCTTGCTGGGTAAGTGTTCGTGCCGCGCCCCGCCCGGTACTTACTCCGGCTCCCGGACCGCGCTGCGCACCCGGCATGACCAGTACGAGATTCGAACCGATAGACTGGATGCTCGACTGGATAGAAGCTTGCGCTCCTTGTCCGATGGAGACCATTGCGATAACTGAGCCGATGCCGATAACGATACCGAGCATGGTGAGACCGGACCGGACCTTGTTGCCGGAAAGTGCCGCATATGTTTCTTCGAGAATGTCGATGGTAGTCATGATGTTGTTGTGGGAGTGTGACTAATAGTCTTGCGTGTGTGCGTCTTGCTGTCCTCAACGATTTGTCCGTCTTTGATAAAGATGATGCGCTTCGCATGCTCGGCGACGTCACGCTCGTGGGTGATGAGGATGATCGTGTGACCCTGGTTTTCATTGAGCTCTCTGAATGTTCCAAGCACCACTTCACTCGTTTTCGAGTCGAGATTACCGGTCGGTTCGTCAGCAAGAATGAGTGAGGGATTGTTCACCAGGGCGCGTGCAATTGCGACGCGCTGGATCTGTCCTCCCGAGAGCTGATTCGAAAGGTGATAAAAATGCGACTCCCCAAGTCCTGCAGCCTTGAGCGCAGACTCCGCAAGTATCTTTCGTTCACCTTTTTCCATCCCGGCATAAATGAGGGGGAGCATCACGTTGCGGAGTACGGTCGTGCGGGGAAGGAGGTTGAATGACTGGAATACGAATCCAATATGACCCTTTCTGATATCAGCGAGTTCGTCATCGGAAAGCGTCGAAACATCTTTGTTGTCGAGGAAGTATGTTCCGCTCGTCGGAGTATCGAGTGCGCCAAGGATATGCATCAGAGTCGATTTTCCTGAACCTGATGGTCCCATGATCGCGACGAATTCTCCGTCGTTAATGGTGAAGCTCACTCCCTTGAGGGCTTGAAATTCGATGTCACCAGTTTTATAGGTTTTTGTAACGTTGCTGATCTCTATCATATATGTGTCTTTAGAATCCTCTACGCGTCCCGCCTCCTCCCAAGAGACTCGGAGCTGAAGACTTCGCAAGAGTAGCACCTCCTGTTATTGTCTTGGTGATGATCTGATCACTCTCCTTGAGTCCTGATACGACCTCAGTCGAAGTATCGTCTGATATACCTGTCTCTACTGTCTGACTGCGTGGCGCGGTCGACGAAAGTTCTCCCTGCGCTCCTCCCGTGCTTGCGATCGGTGTATCAAACATCTGCACATAGTGGCCGGAGGTACCCTGTGATCTCACTGCGGCAGAGGGAACCATGAGTACATCGGTCTTCACTTGTGTTTGAATGGTTGCGTTGACGCTCATGCCGGTCTTTACGCGGACATCTTGTGTATCAAAGGTGATCTTGACCGAATAGGTCACGACTCCCTGAGAAACCGTTCCGGCGCTGTCTATCTGTGATACAACACCTGAGAGGGAGAGGTCCTCGATGGCGTCAAATGTTAGTGTCGCTTTTTGTCCGACCTTGATCTTGGCTGCGTCGACTTCGTTGACTGAAAGTACGGCGGTGTTCTGTTTAGTGATAAGTGTTGCGATCGAGCTCCCGCTTCCGGCGCTGTCTCCTACTTTGAGCGAAATTTTTGAGAGCGTTCCGGCGAACGGCGCGCGGACGGTATAGTTCGCAAGTGCGGTCTGTGCATCAAGAAGGGCATTCTGGCGCTGTTTGACCGAAAGCTGTGAAGATTCAAGATCGAGCGGGTCAGTCCCCGAGATGAGCTTTGCAAGCGATTTTGTGTTCTCATCGATCGTGCGCTTCGCCTCGGTGATAGTGTTTTTATCATTCTTTATTGATGTCACCATTCCGAGTATATCGGTCAGATGGTTATTGGTGGTCCCGGTGTATGTATTAAGAGTGGAAAGCTGTGTATTTGAGAGTGTCGGTACTTTTTGGCTGTGTTGCGTCATCTGGTCCTGAAAGAACTGGATAAGATTGTTGGCACTTTTGACTGCATCGGCCATGGAGAGGGATGTGTCATAGGTTTCCGCGAGCATCGCTTCCACTGTCGCCTGATCAGCATTGCGGTCGAGCGCTTTGTAGTCCAGAAAATTTTTGTTGTATTTTGCGAGTGCCGCCTGGTATTTCGTATCGGTATCTTTCCCGTAGGCGATCCCGCGTTGATCGAATACGCCCGCAGAGCTCGAATAATAGTCGATGTTGTTGACGTTCGTCCCGCCGAGCAGAGCGCTTTGTGTATAGAGTATGTCGTGTAGACCAGAGATAACACCGGGCAGATCAAGGAATGCATTTGAGATACTGTTGAAACTGTCATCGTAGGTCTTGAGTAGACTATCTTCAGCACTTTCTTTGGTGGTCGAAGCTCGTGCAAGGGTGTTCTGTGACTGCGTGAGCGAAAGTGCGTCTGCCGGCTGCTGTAGTTTCTTCAGCGATAACTGTGCGCTTTCAAGGCTGACCTGTGCATCACGTACTGTTTTTTGCGCATCAGTTGCATCTAATCGGGCGATGATCTGACCTAGGGTCACATCACTGCCTTCAGTAACTGGGATCGAAAGGATCTCACCCGAAGCTTTTGGCTTGATATCGACCTCATTTGACGCGGAAACTTGTCCTGAACCGGTCACGGTCGAGATGATGGTGCCTTTCGTCACACTTGTGACCAGGTAACGTGTCTCGCCTGCAGTGCTGGTAAGTGCCGTATATTCTTTATATCCGGCATACAGAACGATAAGCAATCCTATCGTGCTCCAGATCTTGTGCGCGATGATGAATGTGCGGAATTTTGTGAAAAAAGTGCTCATACGATGTTAGTTAGTTGATGATGCATGACTGGTAATGATGGTCGTTGAAGCGACAAATCCGGGCGGGGGCGGAAGCATGCGGATGAGCTTCGCTTCGACCTCAGATGCCTGATTGGGTTCGCCGATGACCACAATGAAGTCATTGGGCTTGATCTGCGATACGTCGATATGGTCACGGAAATAGCGCACTACAGTACTCGAACTGACGCGCACGACTTTCTCAACATTCTTATCTTCCACCACAATGGTCGGGAGTGACACCGATAGTACCCGACCCACGGCACCATGCGACTCGAACGGCTCATCGCGGAATCCCTCATGCCCACCTTCGGGATGTTTGCCAAAGGCATCCATATAGTTTTCATCAAAGCGATGACCGAATTCCGCGCGATGAAATCCGACCGCCATACCTGCCTGGAAGGTCAGGAGCAGTACGATAAATACTCCGAGCACATAAGCGATCTTCTTGTAACGCGGTGAATGAAAAAGCTGTTTCATATATTACGTATAGCGATGTGACGAGTAATGTGTGTGAGAGACACTTTTTCCGAACATGCGGTCGAGTGCGATGAAGAAGACCAGGAAACAGCTGAGCACCAGCGTGGCGCCGACGATAGGAAATGATTCGGCGAGTGAATAGAAAAACTCATTCATATTCGCCAGCGCAATATCGCCATCCGAAGCGAGTAGCGAGAGATATTGAGCAAAACTTGATTGAGCAAGTTCACTTAGCGCATATGAAAGTGAAGGGTAGAGTCCCAGGAGTGATACGGCGATAGTGCTTCCGAAGACGATTCTGCGAAGGGAGAGGGCTCTTTGCTCGAGCCGTGCAATTTCCCTTACGATGCGCTGCTTAAGGAGATCCGAGGGGGTCTCGCTATGTTGTATCCGGAAGAGTTTCTGATAGTTGTCGTTCATGATGATATATACGGTGGGTGAATAAGGTTTGGTGCATTTCTCTCGTGCTCTTCTGGTTTTCTACGAAGGCTTTTCAAGAGCGGCTCCTTCTATCAACCAGCGCAGCTGGGTGAGTGCCCTCCGGTGCTGGCTTTTTACGGTATCTATGGGTTTTTCTTGGACCTCGGCTATTTCCCTGAAATTGAGCTCATCACGATAGTAGAGGATCAGCACTTCTTGATACAGAGGGGGGAGTGCATGGAGGAGCTTGTCGAGCATCTTTTTCTCCTCTGCAATCCGGTAGAGCTCGTCCGGAAGCGGTAATGTATCTGCGCTACGCTCTATCACCGGATTCTCACCCTCCGCATTCTCCATATCAGAGAACTGGATCTGCTTTTTTTTGCGCAAATGATCTATTGCCGTATTGCGGGCGATCTTATAGATCCAAGTTTTGAAACTCTGCGTGGTATCGAAGCGATCAATGTGTTTCCATGCCTTGATGAATGTTTCTTGAGATGTATCTTCAGCCTCTTCTTTACTCCTGGTCAGGCGATAGGTGAAATTATAGATCTGCGGGAGATATCGGTCGACAAGAAGCGAGAATGCCTGCGCATCCCCTTCGAGGTGTCTGAGAATGAGCTCCTTGTCGCTTGTCTCCATGTGTATCCACATTACGGCATACGCAGAGTCAACTCAAGCCGACCGGTGGCGCGTACCGGTCACGATGCGAGAAACGTACCTATCTCGCGGCAGATCTCCGGTGCATTGTTGAGTACGATGATATGGTCTGCATCAGGAAGGGTCACTAATTTGGCGCCGGGTATACGCTTCGCCATAATGAGTGAATTTTCATACGGGAACATTCCATCGTGCGCACCGTGGATCAGGAGTGTAGGCACGGTAATGAGAGGGAGCAGAGCTTCGCGGTCGATATCATAGACATGCATCATCGAATAGAAATATACGTGCAGTCCGGTATTCCTCATGTCAGCGATGGTGCGGGAGATATTCCAGTCGCGGCTCTGTATGTGTTTCGTGTAGTCTGTCTGGCCGCGGACCTTTCCCGAGAAGGGTATCATACGCATGATCGGTGCGGCGATATCGTATATCGGTCTCACTATTCGCGTCTTGCGCATCTTACTCAGCGAGAAACTTGGGCTAAGGAAAACGATATGATCGAGCGTATCTTCGTGCTGCGCAATGTATTCAAGTGCAATGAGTGTACCGAATGAGTGACTGACGAGCGTGAACTTCTTCGCTCCGAGCATGGTCGTTAGTTTCACAAGATCATGTACGTGTTCGGATATCGCGTACGCCTCATATGCAAGCGGCTTCTTGGACTTGCCGTGCCCGCGCAGATCGTACGTCAGCAGATTGTATCTCTGCTCGAACTCTTCCTCGAGTGGTTTCCATGCCGAGGAGCTGCCGACCAGCCCGTGTACAAACACGATGGTCTTGCGATCTGCGTTCCAGTCATTCATTCGGTAATAGATACCGCGCTCTTCAAAGAAGTCCTCTCTCATGCGCGCTTCTTTGCGAGAGAGTAATATATTTCCTCAATCCGTCGCACGCTTTCATCGATGTCATAATTGCGGCTTATTTCAAGGCTTTTTTGGCTCATCTCGGTGCGAAGCACCGGATCATTTGCAAGTCGTATCACTTGCGTAGCCAGATCTTCGGCATTCTTTGGTTCGAACAAGAATCCATTTCCGTCGACGAAATAGGTCGATGCGCTCTCTTTTGAATTCGCGATGACGATAGGTTTTCCTGATGCAATGGCTTCAAGCACCACCATGCCTTCAAGCTCTGCAAGTGAGGGGAGTACGAATATGTCTGCCGCATGCTGCGCCATGACCATCTCGTCATCGGAAACACGTCCGAGGAATTTTACATGTGTATCGACTCCGAGTTCCTTTGCCTGCTTTCTGAGCGAGTCTTCGAGATGACCGAATCCTGCGAGCATAAAATATGCGTCCGGAGCACTTTTCAACACGTGCGGTATTGCGGCAATAAGTGTATCAAGTGATTTCTCGGGATGCAGGCGCCCTGCATAGAGTATATAGGTATGTCCTTTTGGAATATTGAAACGTTCGAAGAAGGTTGATGTGTCGACCGGTGCAAAGCGTTTGGACTCGACCCCGTTACTGATGACATGCTTCGTTACGTCGGCGTGGATCCCGGTGAGGAGGTCCTGTGCGAATTGTGTCGGATAGATGAGTGCGTCACCCTGTCGGTAGTACCATGACATGTACTGATAGAATTTACGGTTGAGAAAGTCGACCCACGGACCGGGCGGCATATGCATAAAAAGATTTTCCGGTTGAGTGTGGGAATGATTCACGATCGGAATATCGAGTTCGCGCGCGGCACGGGTCGAAGCGATACCGGCGAAGGTCGGAATCATGGTGTGCACGATATCTATCTCTTCATCTTGAAGGATCTTTTTGATGGTCTTTGCGCGTACCATTGCGATGCGCATCTGACCCTCGCTTTTCGGGAGGAGAAATGCCGGGAACCGATACGCCTTGATGGTGCCATGATAGTTATGATCAGGATTTTTCGGTGAGCGAGCGGCGATGAATACTATCTTATGACCTCTTTTCTCGAGTCGCTCGGAGAAGCGCAAGGTCGATACGAATGAGCCCGCCACGCAGTCAGTGACCGCATCGCAGACGATGGCGATACTGAGCTTCTTCAGTTCCTTTGATTGCTCTCCCATGTGTGCTTCATCTTAGCGCACGGAAAAGGTTTCGCAATGTGAGCATAATAAAACGCCCCGCATCGTGAAAGATGCGAGGCGGGGTGGAAGTCCTGAGACGGATTAAACGGACCAGCCCTGACTAGTCGGGGAACTTGAGGCCCATGCGCTCCAGCAGGCGACGCTGGTTCATGCGATCGTCATGGACATCGTAGATCACACAGATCATCCAGAATGCGATCGCGAACCAAGTGGCACCCTGTTCGAGGGCAGTGCCATTTTGATAGATCACCGGCAAGAGCGTGATCGCGAAGTACATCACTATCGGCGCGATCACTACGTCGTGGTAGATGTCCATCAGTTTTCCTCCACGCGATGTGAGGGTCGAGACACAGACGACGATGCCAATGAACAGAGCGATGCCGGCGATGACCACGCTGAGGCGCGGAGCCCACGCCGGGATGACGGCGTTCCCGCGCTGCAGGATGGTCGCAGCGATGAGGACAGCCATCAGGAGGGCTGCGTCGCCGACCTGAGCCGAGTAACTCACCTGGTACGGCACTCCTTCGAAGATGTGCCGACCGACGAAGATCGCACCGAAAGTCAGTGCGAACAGGATGCCGAACAGAGCCCAGATGGGAGTGACGGAGAGTATCGAGTAAACGAGCATGACGCACCTCAATGTAGTTGGTGGGGAAGTCTGAACTGATTATGCTTTATTTTATGGAAATGTCAATGCATGCGTTATGGTTCAATAGCTTGGAATCACCCTAACCAATAGGATGATCCCATGGCATACACAACAAACCCCCACATGCCCCGTATCAGGAAAGAGGCAGTG
>JAYTVK010000102.1:0-1104 GCA_043744595.1 Candidatus Lloydbacteria bacterium | reverse complement strand
TCGCGCTCTGAGTGCTTCTGTCCGTGAGTACGATCACCGCCGTGGAAACCATGGCGCTTCACGACTCCCTGGAAACCTTTACCTTTTGAAGTACCGGTCACGGTGATCTCTTCGCCTGCTGCGAATGTCTCGACGGTCACCTTGTCTCCGACCTTGATATCAGAGGCGGCGACCTTCGGGCGATACTCGCGCATGTAGCGGAAGACTCCGAGTTCTTTGAGTGCGCCTTTCTGTGCCTTGTTCACACGCTTTGGAAGCTGAGTTCCGAAGCCGAACTGAACAGCCTCATAGCCATCGCGCTCCATCGTGCGGAGTGCAGTGACGGTGATAGGACCGGCTGAAAGGAGCGTTGCCGCGGTGCACTTCCCGTCTTCCGAGAAGTACTGCGTCATCTCCTGCTTTGTTGCTAATAGGAATTTCATATGTTTCTGAATGTTTTCTTGCTGAGTGAAAGCGATAACGATACTCATGCAGTTAAGCCACTCTCGATGTTTCGAGAGTGGTCTTTCTGCATTTGGAGTAGAACGAGGAAAAAGTAGATCTTCAACGAATCATGATGACGAGCTTCGATTTTTTCAAAATTGGATGCAATTCAGTTGTAACAAGTCGACGGTATTCGAGAAGGTGTATGAGTGATACATCTTCCGAATCTGTCGGCGCAGTTACGATTGAAGTGCGCCGATTTTGGAAACAATCGATTACATCATTTTGACGTCGATGTTCACACCACTAGGGAGAGTCAGATTGGTCAGTGCCTCAATGATCTTGGGCGTGGGGCTCATGATATCGATAAGGCGCTTATGAATACGCATCTCGAACTGCTCGCGCGCATCTTTGTAGATGAAGGTCGAGCGGTTCACGGTGTACTTGGTGATCTGCGTTGGCAGAGGAATAGGTCCAAGTACCTTCGCATCGTAGCGAAGTGCGGTATCCATGATCTGGCGGACCGAAGCGTCGAGGATCTTGTACTCGTATGCGCGCACACGAATGCGAAGTTTCGAGACAGCTTCTGTCTTTGCACTAGCTCTGGGCTTTTTCGTTTGTTCTGGTGTCGTTGTCATATGCTTTCAAAGAAGAGTAACGATGGGATGGTGTCCCGATTAA
>JAYTVK010000101.1:0-3539 GCA_043744595.1 Candidatus Lloydbacteria bacterium | reverse complement strand
TCCTCCACCCCAAGCGACCTGTTCTCGCTCGCACTCAGGAACCCACTCTATGTCGCATCCACCACTGCATCCTCCACCTTCGCAAACGGCATCAACCTGCAGGCGGGCTGCTTCAGTATCGGAGGTACCTGTCTCTCAAGTGGCGCAGGCTCGACAGCAGTCGGCGGCAATACCGCTGTTCAGTTTGCGAACGGCACGGCATTCTCAGGAAATGCCGCTCAGTTCGCATACGACTCGACCAACAACGCGCTCTCCATTGGTACCACTACAGCATATGCCAAATTCTCACTCCAGGGTGCGTATGGTAGTCAGCAAAGTCTGTTCGATATCGCATCGAGTACCAATGCGAATGGCTCCGCCACCTCCTCACTCTTCCGCATAAACGCGAATGGCAATGTGGGAGTCGGTACCTCATCACCATTCGCAAAGCTCTCGATCATGAACACTCTTGGCGCGACCACCAGTCCCTCGGGCTACTTAAATGCGCTGTTTGTCATCGCATCTTCAACCAATGGTGTGGGGACAAGCACTGCACTTTTGGTCGATGCACTGGGCAACCTCACACTTACTGGCTCGAGTACTATTGCGAACATTACGATGAGGAATGCGACCAGTACTCAGGCAACGTCGACCTTCTCGTTCGCCTCGACCGCATCCTCGACCAATCTGTTCGCACAACTTGCGCAGCTCGGTTCGCTCTTTATTACCGGCTCATCCACATTCAATGCGGTGACATTCGGCAACTCGACTTCATCGCAGGCGACCTCAACCTATGCATTCGCGACAACAGCATCCTCGACCAACCTCTACTCGCAGGTAGCGCAGTTCGGAACATTGTTCACAACAGGGTCGTCAACCTTGAATACGCTGACGTTTGGAAATGGTACAAGCTCGAATGCTACCACCACCAATTTCTTCGCTTCAAATATCATCACCGCACTTGGACAAATGATTGTCGGTACCTCGACCGGGCTTGCGAAATTCACCCTACAGGGTACACCAGGCTCACTCCTGTCCTTGTTTGATGTTGCAACAACCACCAACTTCAATGGCTCTGCCACCAGCTCACTCTTCAATATCTCGTCGGCAGGCAACATCGGAATCGGCACCTCGAGTCCATTCGCGAAACTCTCGCTTACCAGCACCTACGGTGTCGCCATGCCACTCTTCGACATTGCATCTTCGACAGCAACGAACGGCTCTGCGACCACCTCAGTCTTCCGTGTGAACTCGAACGGTCAGGTCGGTATCGGCTCCTCCACTCCATGGGCATTCCTCTCGATCATGGGATCATCGACCAACTACAGCGTCCCATTCCTCGCTATCTCGACCTCGTCGACCCCGACCGCATTCCCGCTCCTCTATGTCGCTGCGACAACTACCGGCGCACTCGACTTCGCGCGCGTCGGTATCGGCACAAGCTCTTCATGGGGTAATGCTGGACTCCGCGATCAGCTGTTCGTTTCAGGCCGTATCAATTCAACCTGGCAGTACCTTTCATGTGATGCCGGCGGCTCAGGGCTTTCAGGTACACCGGGAACGACCGTAAGTATAGGCACCGCAGGTATCGCGAACGGGTGCGGCAACTTCAACCTCGATGCTGATGCAAGTAACGATGTGTATGCGCTTCAGAATAGCTATCCTCCGGCCATCCGCATCATCGCAGCAAATACCACTCCGGTGCTTGGCAACGTCGCCTCAGTCCGTACCAATGCATTCATTGTTACTGCAACTTCAAGTCCGGTCCTTGAGGCACGCGCATTATTCCCATATCAAGGAACAAATAATGGTGGTGCATCGACCACACTTGCGGTCATCGGCTTCGGAGATAAACCAAATGCAAATAGTACGGCAAACGGTAATTTCGTCCCGCTCAACTTCATTGGTTTTGTGGCAACGACCACTGTTTCAGGAAACTGGTTCGCAATGGTCACAAGAAATGGTATCGCAACCACTACGGTTGACACGGGTGTCGCAACCTCATCAGTGAACAACAACACGTATAAACGCTTCCGTGTCGAAGTATCCTCAACCACAGTCAACTACCTGATCAACGGTACCGTAGTTGCGACTATCTCAACTTCGACACAGGTCAATGTGCCGCTCGCACCGATGGTGATGGTCGGTAAGACCATTGCGGTCAATCCGGGGTCATCAGAAGTTGATCTGTCATACCTACGCGTGTGGATCGACGATCCTATCATTCCTGCTGCAGGCACCGCGGATCTTCAGAGTGGACTTGCTGACGTCGCTCTGCCGACGAAACGAAACGAACTCTTTGGTAAGAATACCGGAACCGGCGTCTGGTACTATGGAAGTTCCACAATACCATCTGACGGTCAGATTGTCGGGTTCAGTTACGGCACCTCAAGCGGCGTGGTTGAAGCGATCACCGGAAGCTCAACTCCCGTCGGCGTCGTGTCTTCTCATGGAACTATCAGTGGCGAGAACACTGGCACGGTCCCTGTCGTGACCTCGGGACGCATCGATGTATTCGTCTCCCTCGACGGCGGCACGATAGCGGTCGGTGACCCCATCATGGCGTCGCGCGTTGCAGGTATCGGTATGAAGCAGGACAAGTCCGGCATCATCCTTGGGCGTGCAGTCGAAGCATTCGATCCTGTGAATAATGTCGGTTTCTGCGACGGTGGCACCGCGACCTCAAGCACCGCTTCATCGACCTGTGTCGGACACATCACCGTTCAGCTTGGTGTCACCTGGAATCAGACACAGAGCGGCGGAGCGTTTGAGACTATTACGAGCGCAATCACCGATGTTGCACAAGCCGTACTCGATATTGCGGACAATGTCTTCACTACCGGCACGCAGTTCACCAAGCTTGCTATTGGTAAGGTGGTTGCACAGACCGCAGTCGTGAAAGACTTCTTCGCACAAGTCCTCACCATCCTTCCAAATGGCTCACTCAAGGTCCCGACCGGTGCCAATCAGATCGCAGGCTCAGATACCATCCCAGTCGGCGGCACTGCTTACTTCGTAGCGAACACGAATGTCACCGCGGGTGCGAAGATCTTCATCACCCCGCGTGTCATGACCGCAATTCCTATCTCGGTCACCGAGGTGAAACCGGGAGAAGGATTCACCGTCACACTCGCCGGACAGGCCCCTCTAGACATTCCGTTCGATTGGCTGATGGTCAATACCTACCAGGTCGGGACAGCCGCAGCTGCACTCTCTCTACCTACTCCAGTCCCTGCAAGCGGGGGAACGGGGGGATCCGGTGTAGTAACTCCCCCGGCCCCGTCACCCGCACCAGCTGACTCAGGAACTAGCACAGGAAGTAGCACTCCACCGACTGATAACGGCACCAGCACCCCTCCGGTAGACACAGGGACATCAACTCCTCCGGCCCCGTCACCAGTACCTGCCGATACCGGTTCATCAACAACCCCAATTCCATAGAGTAATACTAAACTCATTGTCGTTCGACAATGAGTTTAGTATTACTTCTGTTTTCCTGCTACGCCAAAATGTTTTCGGTACGCGAAGTCGTTCGAGATATGTGTTATATGCATGGAGAG
>JAYTVK010000100.1:0-3602 GCA_043744595.1 Candidatus Lloydbacteria bacterium | reverse complement strand
CACATCTCACAGTGCACTTTATGAAGACGGTCACAGGACAGGTGGTGAATGCGCGTTTGGTCGGGGATGCGAATGTTGTTCTGGGTTCAGTAAATCTGGAAAGCTTTGTGCCGGGTGGAGTCGCCACACTTAATACGTGGTATCGAGTAGTCGTCCCGCTCAGCGCGTTCGGTGTTTCGTCAGGTAACTTGACTGGTGTTGTACTTGATGCAAATGTCGCTGGTATATTTCAGATAGACGACGTCAAGTTCGTCAATCAAAACTTCTTGATGAACCTTATTTTCCCGCTTGTTTTTGGATATGCAGATGGCGCGTACACCTCACAGAAAATTAATACCGTCCTCGATCATCATATGACTGCGCCATATACAGACAAAGATGGTAACATTCTCTCGTTTACGGGTGAAACATTTCTGTCGAATGCAACCTATCCCTCTAGTGGAAACCAACAGTGTTACCCAAAATCCGGCGGGGTTGCATGGTCGGCATTTCTTGCAAACATCTACAAGGGGACCATTGGAAGTGGTGCTTTGAATTGTGTCACAAACGTTGCACTCAACTACGAAGCGCATCCAGGATATGACTATGTTGCTTCATCTGTTCCGGTCCGTGCGGCAGCATCGGGCGTGGTGGTAAGCGCAAATGGTGGTTGTGTACCAAAAGGAATTTCTGAGGGTTGCGCCGCGTGGGGTGCGGTAGGGATTGATCATGGCAATGGATACATCACACAGTACTTGCATATGAACACAATAAGTGTTTCGCCTGGACAAGTGGTCACCGAAGGACAGCAAGTAGGTATTTCTGGAAATAAGTCACCTCCCACAAAACCAATCCCATATCACTTCCATTTCGAAGTACTCAAAGTTCGTCCTAGCTATGTTAATGACTACCAGCCAGGAAGCTATGCGACAGTCGATCCTTATGGATTTGACTCATCCGGCGGTGCTATCGATTTCTTGGCAAACCAGAATGGCGTGCCGAGCGTATGTCTCTGGAAGAGTGGTTGTCGTTTTCAGTAAGAGTTTTTTTCAAGCCGAGCATTGCGCTCGGCTTTTTTTATGCTATAACTAGCGATATGAAAAAATACTCCATCTCCGCACTGATTGTCATTGTTGCTATCGTCAGCTTCATCATTCTCAGCAATAAAAAACCCTCTCCAGTAGATCACACAACAGTGGCAACAAGCACTGCCACAACCTCATCCAGCACCCCCCCCTTGGTAATAGAGAGTCTTCCTGGGCGAATTTTACTTGGGGACCGCTCAAAATATGAGAATTTGTCTGTTGATGAAAAAAAGTTGGTAGATTCTGTTATTGCAAAGCATCCTGAAATATATACTAGTTTACTTGATATGTATGGAGGTGAAATTTTAGCAAAAAACTATTTTGAATTAAAGTATCACGACAGTGAAACCTTCGCCCTTGCTGTTCCCACGGGAAAAGTAGGATTAGTCTTGAATATTTACAGTGTCGATTCATTCGAGATTCTAGAGTCAGACGCTTCGGCGAATGTGTATTTCTTTGGAAATAGTCAAGAGACAGAAAATTATATTATTGCCGCAGGAGACTCTCAGTTCACCTACTACAAGAAAGGTGAGAAACACGCCTCGCTCGTTAAGGGATCTTTTCTTGATATGAAAAAAGAAACCTATGCAAAACTAGGAGGATTTGGATCAACTCACGACTTCACATTCGACGATGTATCAAAGACCATTACTGCATCTGTATTTGCGCCAGTCTTCAAAGAGGGAAAAGAAAATCCCAAGATTCGCACGGTGAAGTTCGTATTGCCGTAAAATCTCGAAAATTATTTATCCTGCTTCAGGTGTGTGAAAGTGAGTATTTCCTACCTACTACCGTCTAACTACTATCTACTAACTTTCGCCGCATGCGTGCCGGCAACCCAGCCGGTGGTCCAGCATAGCTGCAGTGAATATCCGCCGGAGGGACGGTCAATGTCGAGCACATCACCGACCACAAAAAGCTTGGGATATTTCTTTGAGCGCATGGTCTTGAGCTCGACTTCTTCGAGTGCAAGTCCACCCGAGACGACCACCGCCTTGTCGACGCCAAGAAGTCCCGTGACGGTGAGCGAAATATCTTTGAGGAATTTTGTGAGCACCATGCGCTCCGTGCGAGCGACTTTGTTCACTTCCTTGTCGCCATCGAGTTTGAGATGTGAGACGAGCGTGTCCGCGAGTGCCTTCGGGACGAGCTTGCCGAGTACGTTCTTGAGTTTTTTATTCTGCTCGGCTTTGAAAACTTCCTGGATATGCCTATCAAGTGTGCCATTGTCCATCTTGGGGAATAGGTCTATGGAGACGGTCACCACACCGTACTTGAGGAGCTCGCCGATGTTCTTGCTCATGTTGAGGATCAGCGGTCCCGAGAGTCCGACATGGGTGAACAGCAGTTTTCCGACGCGTTTATCATGCACGTGTCCGTTCTGAAACACCGTGACTCGCGCTTCTTTGAATGAAAGTCCTAGTAGTTTGTGTGACCATACTTCTTTTGTCTTAATAGGTACAAGCGACGGCTCGGGCATCTTTACGGTGTGACCGAGTTTCTTGAGCCACTTGAATCCGTCACCGGTCGAGCCGGTCTCAGGGCGCGACATGCCACCGGTTGCGAGAATGTATGCCGATGCAGAAAGAAGGTCCCCGTTACTGAGCTTCACTCCGACAATGGTATCCTTTTCAATTTTGAACCCGCTCACTTCGCTGTTGCTCTGCACACTCACTTTGCCCTCCTTCATATATGCGATGAGCGTCTCCCATACCGTCTCCGCCTTTTCGCTCGCAGGGAACATCCTCCCTTCAGCTTCAAGTTTGGTATCCATGCCACGCTGATGAAAGAAGCTAAGTGTTTCTTTGACCGAGAATTGCGAGAACGGTGAGAATAAGAACTGTGAGCGTTCCTTGAATTTGGTCAGCAGCTTTCGGTCATCAAGCTCATGATTGGTGATGTTTGAGCGTCCGCCACCGGTGATGAGGAGCTTCTCGCCGAGACGATTGTTTTTCTCAAGCAGCAGCACTCGTGCACCTGTTTCGGCAGCGCGCCCTGCAGCCATCATCCCCGAGGCGCCTCCGCCGATGACGATCACGTCCCAATTACCCTTTGTTTCGGCAGCGCTTTTCATGTCAGGTTATCCTAACAGAGCAGGGATATTTTGGATATCTCATCGTGAAGCTGTACCTGACCCTCCTCTCTGAGTACAATGAGTTCCATAATAACTCACCAACTTTTATGCAGAATCAAAAGACCTCGAAGACGATATTCATCATACTTGTCACCCTCTTTGTGGTCGGCGGCGGCGCTATGTTCATTATGAAGGGCGCGTCATCTCCTGCGGTATCAGGAGAAGCGGTGGCAGTGCCTAGGGCAGAGAGTAGCACCGGCAGCACAATGTCACTGAAAGATATTCTCGCCATGACGACTCCGACCAAATGTGACGTCACAAGTACGAACGACAAGGTTGATTCGACCGGCTCAGTTTACGTCTCGGGCGGAATGATGCGCACCGATTTCACGAGTACCGCAAAGACCGGCCCGCTTATGGGCAAACCAATGGTGGCACATATGATCATTGATACCGACATGAGT
>JAYTVK010000099.1:0-12615 GCA_043744595.1 Candidatus Lloydbacteria bacterium | reverse complement strand
CCTCAGCACACTGTAATTGATATTTTAGTCGCACAAATTTCTCTTACTACTATGTTAGAAGGAACTATTGCTCGTATCCATGAAAAAGGATTCGGATTCATCTCCCAGGCGGGAGTGGATAAGGATCTCTTCTTTCACATGAATGAGCTCAAGAATGTGAAGATCGAAGAGCTCCGTGAAGGAGACAAGGTCTCATTCGAGATCGGCGAGAGCCCAAAAGGCCCGAACGCGATCAACGTCAGCAAGATCTAATTTTGCTCTCTTGAAAGAAAAGCACCCGTTTACGGGTGCTTTTCTTTTTGCTGTAAGCGTCGTATAACAATAGTATGAGTGCCGAACATGAGATATCAATTTTTTATAAATACACCACCGTTCTAGACCCGGAGGCATTCATGCGCTACCTTGCGGAAGTCGCGATCATCTTGCGACTCACCGGTCGTATTCTCATCGCCCCTGAAGGGATAAACGGCACGTTCGAAGGCAAGAGCGCGTATGTGAAACGATTTGAGGACATCATGCACGCACAAGACGGAAGTCCTGGCACGTTCGGCGACTTCTCCGATGTCTGGTTCAAGCACAGCCCGGGTACCGGAGGAGCATTCCCAAAAATGAAGGTGAAGGTGCGCGATGAGATAGTGACACTTGGGCTCGGCAAGGAGGGAGATATCGATCCAAATGTAGTGACCGGAACACACGTCACGCCGGAAGAAGTGAAAAAATGGATAAACGCAGGTGAAGATTTCAAGATCATCGACATGCGTAACGACTACGAATATCAGGTCGGGCATTTCAAGGGCTCTATCAATCCGGTGATGGAGAATTTCCGTGATCTCGCGAAGGTCGCTCCTGAGCTTGAGCCCTTGAAGGAACAAAAAGTACTCACGGTTTGCACCTATGGCGTACGCTGCGAAAAAGCATCCGGGTATCTGAAGACACAAGGCTTCAAAGACGTCTATCAACTCGATGGCGGTATCGGTACATATATGAAAGCGTTTCCCGGTGAAGATTTTCTCGGCTCGTTGTTCGTATTCGACAATCGCATGCTCGAACGCTGGACGGATACATATCCTATCGTGGGTGAGTGTCGTGTATGCGGTGACACGAGTGAGCAGTATTCCAACTGCGCATTCCCTGATTGCCACAAGAAAATGATCGTGTGCGAAGACTGTCTCTCCGAAGGACCGGCGTGGTGTTCGCCTGCGTGTAACGAACTCTCGCGTGCGCATGTTTCTACATAGAAGCGATGAAACTTATCTCACTTAATCTCGAACGCTGCAAACATTTAGACAAAAATGTGCCGTTCCTTAAGCGTGAAATGCCGGACGTACTGTGTTTACAGGAGGTACTGCGGCCGGATCTTGAGTGGTTGAAGCAGGAACTTGGGATGGAAGGATCTTTTGCACCGATGCAGCTCATTCACTATGAGTGCAATCGCACCGGTGCGCCCGAAGAGAGTGGAGTGGCGATACTTTCGTCTCTACCACTTAGTGATCAGCAGACCGCCTACTATTACCGACCAAGCGAAGAGATGTTCCTCGAAGACCGGCACAATAAACGCGCGACCAATGCACAGGTGCTTCTTTCTGCGAACGTGAGAGAAGGGCAAGATATCTTTCGCATCGCTACCACACATTTTACCGTGACACCGGACGGACATACGAATGCGGATCAGGAGTCGGATTTCGCACAGCTCAGCACACTCCTCGATGAACATCCGGAAATTATTTTTTGCGGCGACATGAATGCTCCACGTGGTATCAATCCTCTCTACGCAGCACTTGCAGCGCGGTATAACGATGAGATCCCTCCTCACTACGAGACCAGTCTTGACCCGGATCTGCATAGCGTCGGCAGCCGGATCAACCGCATGGTCGACGGTCTCTTTACGACTCGGGAATATGCGGCTTCCGATGTACGGTTGGTTTCTGGGGTGAGCGACCACATGGCGATTACCGCAACAATCGTAAGGAGATAATCCTTCCGTGAATATTATGCCACGCGTTTGACGATGCTGTTTTTTTATTTTGCATAGGGTTCCTTTCGGTTCCTTTGCTAGACAATATTTGCGCTTGTAGTAGACCATAGTTCATGGAGAATACTCTTTCGCCGAGCGCGCCTTCGGTCGATCTATCGCAACAGGGCTCCACAGCCGTAGCGGCGGAACTTGCGCGCGGAGCAAGCATATCGATTGTTGATCTTGTTGCGGCACTTATCGGTGAAGCACATCAAGCTCGTGCGTCGGATATTCACATTGCTCCGAATGATAAAGGCGTGCGCATCCGCATGCGAATTGACGGTGTGCTGATCGAAAAACATGTTTGTGAAAAGAAGATCCACTCGGAGATTATTTCGCGTATCAAGGTGCTTTCTGGACTGCGCACCGATGAGCATCAGGCTGCCCAGGATGGGCGTTTTCGTACAGTTGCAGACGACCAGCCGCTGGATGTGCGTGTCTCGATCACTCCAACGTATTATGGAGAAAATGCCGTACTCCGACTTCTTGGGAACAGATTGCAAAAGCACACTCTTGATACGCTTGGTTTTTCTGAAAAAGATAAGCAACATATTATGCATGCGATTAGGCGCACCAACGGCATGATCCTTGCAACAGGACCGACAGGAAGCGGCAAGACCACAACGCTCTACACGCTTATTGAGATGCTTTCAACTCCTGATGTATCAATCGTCACGATAGAGGACCCGGTCGAATATGCAATGGGCGATATTACTCAGATCCCGATCAATACACGCACTGGACTAACATTCGCCACAGGACTACGTTCTATCCTGCGTCAGGACCCCAATATCATCATGGTTGGAGAGATCCGTGATGGTGAGACTGCATCGATAGCGGTCAATACTGCCCTTACTGGACATCTTTTACTCTCAACGCTGCATACCAATGATGCCGCCACCACTCTTCCACGACTCCTTGATATGGGCATCGATGCATACCTTGTCGCATCGACCGTCTCCATTGCTATCGGACAGCGCTTGATCAGAAGGATCTGTCCTGATTGTAAGGTGGAGCATCCGCTTTCTGATGCCGAACTAGAGAGTCTCAAGGAGATACTTCCCACGCACGCAAAGAAGGAGCGCCAGTATTTTGAAGGGAAGGGTTGTGAGCATTGTGGTGATACCGGGTACAAAGGGCGTATCGGGGTCAATGAGGTATTGGTCGTCGATCAAGAGATTCGTGAAGCAATTCTGCGCAAAGCATCTTCAGCAGACATCCGCCAGATCGCAATAAAGAACGGCATGACCACAATGTTCGAAGACGGCCTTAATAAAGCCCATCAGGGGCTCACAACGGTCGCAGAACTATTACGTACTATCAATGAATAATCCGACCCTCACAGACCAGTTGAAAAATTACTCCTTTGGACGTTCATCACTCAAGGAGCAGACACTTTTTGCAAAACGCATGTCTTTCATGGTGAAGGCAGGGATGCCGCTTGTCGAATCTCTCTCGATGATTCGCTCTCAAACCAAATCTAAGCACAAGAATAAGATCTACGAGACGGTCATAAGTGATGTGAATAATGGTCAGTATCTCGCCGCGAGCCTCAAGAAGCACCGCCATATGTTCAGCGATTTTGCGGTGAACCTCATCCGCGTCGGAGAAGAGAGTGGCATCCTCTCTCAGAATCTCGCATATCTTGCAGACGAATTGCAGAAGAAGGACGAGCTTAGGCGCAAGGTTGTCGGCGCCATGGTCTATCCGATTGTTATTACTTGCGCGACATTCGGCATCACCGGAGTCCTGACCGTCTATGTGTTCCCGAAGATACTTCCGATCTTCTCGAGTCTCCATGTCACACTCCCGCTCTCGACCCGCATCCTTATCGCAGTAAGTGATTTTCTTGGAGCATACGGAGTCCTCTCTATCTTCGGGCTTATCTTCTTAGGAATAGCATTTTCAATCCTAAAGTACAAATATGAGAAAGTACGTCTCTATTGGGATACGCTCATGATTAAGGTGCCGTTCTTTGGCGGAATGGTAAAAAGCTATAATCTTGCGAACCTCAGCCGTACGCTCGGACTCCTCATTAAAAGCGGTGTGCGGATCACAGAAAGTCTTGTGATGATCGCAGAGACTACCAATAATCTCGCATACCGAAGGGCGATTGAACGGATTGCCGTCAGCATCGTTCGCGGCGAGCCGATGTCGCGAGAGCTTGCGCGCAGACCTGATCTGTTTCCCGATCTCCTGATGCATATGATCACTGTCGGCGAAACTACTGGCGGACTCACTTCGACTCTTTCATATCTTTCCGAGTTATACGAAGGTGAGGTCGAAGATGCGACCAAGAATATGTCCTCTGCGATAGAACCGGTCCTTATGGTCGTGATGGGACTTCTGGTTGGGTTTCTCGCGGTCTCTATCATTACACCAATCTATGCAATCACTCAGAATCTTAACCCGTAAAAACACGGGGTTTACCCTGATTGAGATACTTGTCGTGATCAGTATATTCGCCACGCTTGGCACTATTTCGCTTATTGTTAGTCTCGATACGTATCGTGGCTATATGTTTAGGAATGAACGTGACCTCATAATTGTATCGCTCACGAAAGCCCGCAATCAAAGTATGAATAATATTTGTATTGGCGCATGTACAGCAGGTAAACCACATGGAGTGGAGTTCTTGCCAGATAAACTGGTCGTATTTCAAGGCGTGAACTATGCCGCGCGGGATGTTTCGGTCGATGAAATCATTCCGAGACAATACAATAATCTTTCGAGCATTCCAGGTTCGCCTTCTGAGGTCGAGTTTGCTCAGCTTTCTGGCGACGTTGCTGCTCCGGGATGGATAGCTATTACCGACGGCAAGGCACATGTCTCTACTACAACCATCTCCGCTGAAGGGAGAATCACTTGGACAAACTGATTATGAATACAAGACATCAATATAAAGGACTTACCCCGTTCGAAGTAAGACGCGCTGCGCGTCTGCCTCGCCTTCAGCGAGGACTTCGAATGGGGTTCTCGACACTTGAGATGCTTATCGCTATGTCGATACTCATATTGGCACTGTCGGCGGTCGTGGTGACTGGTGGGGGAATCCAGAGTGTCGTCACGGACAGTCAGGTTAGCGCAGAAGCGCTCGGTAGAGCGCAGCAGTCACTCGATTATATGCAGGCGCTTTCGCGCAAGGATTTCAAATTGGTGACTCCTACCACCACAGTGCAGACTGTCGGCGGTCTCATATACACAAAGACAATCACTGTCGCGACAACCAGTCTTCCTGATTACGCAACAAAGAAAATCATAAGTACGGTGTCGTGGATAGGAGAGCATGAACGCGCAGAACATGTCTCGCTTGCAGCAACGGTAGCGAACTTTGATAACGCGGTCGGTGGTGATACCTGTGACTCGACGCTATCAGGAGATTGGAAGACGCCGATAACAGAGAATGCTGGGAATGTAGATTTTCGTCAGCTTATTGCAACTTCGACCGGTATCAATATCATTACGAACCTTGATGCGCACAAAGGTAAACTTTATGTTTCTGTCGGAAACACCACTTACAAGACTGATCCAAATTTTTTTATTTTTAATATCGCTAAACTCAAGAGCGACCCCACTCACTCACTTTTAGGCAAGCTCGATACGGCTACTACATCCACCACAGGACTTGCATCACTTGCTATCGCCGAAGGAACAACAACTGGAACCATGTTTGCATATGTCGCGAACAAGAATAATGTTTTTTGCACCCCTGCACTAAATTGTGCGCAATTGCAGATCATAAATGTTTCAAACTCGACCAATCTTACTCTTGCATCGACAACCAACTATAAACTTACAAATGTGACAGGGAGTGGCACACAGGCCAACGGGAATAGTATTTTTTATAAAAATGGTTTTGTGTATCTTGGTCTGACAAAGACCGCGACCGGACCGGAATTTAATATTATTGATGTTCATAATCCACTTTCACCCCAACGCGTTGGAAGTTATTCAGTTGGTGCGAATGTTAATGCGATTACGGTAGTCGGTGGTCTCGCATATCTCGCCACAAATGACAACTCAAACGAGCTCATTGTTCTTAATATAAGCAATCCGGTAAATCCGGTGCTGGCGAGTTCGTATAATGCTCCAGGCCAAGTATCTGCGGGGTATGGCCTCAGTCTTGATACTGTAGGTGATTCGCTCTATCTTGGTCGCACTTATGTTTCAAATGGCCCGGAGTTTTTAATTCTTGATGCTTCAAGTGCGGCCAGTACGATGCCGAGTACTTACAAGGGGGCAAGCGATCTCGGGACGCCACTCAGCACATTCTCTGTAGATGCAGTTATGGTGCGAGATTATCTCGCATTCATTGTGGGAGAAAGTCCTGCACTAGGTCTCGGAAAAATGTATGTTAAAAAAGTTTCTGATCCTACAAATATTTCAGACTGGGCTGCCCCCATTATTTTGCCATCAGGAAGCCTGGGTTCAGGAATTGATTGCGAAGGGAATGATCTCTTCGTGTCTTCAAATGACTCATCTTTTTTTGGTTACCTATCAGTCATCACTTCGACGCCATGAACCGTATCAATACACAACGAGGTGTGACACTTATCGAGATCATGGTGTATCTTGGATTATTCGCCATTATCATTGGCGGCGCGGTGATTGCATCGTACCAGATATTTGAGTCGAGCGGTCGAACTCGTACGCGCGCGATGATTGAAGATGAAGGGAATTTTCTTTCCGCTAAGATGCTCTGGGCGCTTTCGGGAGCGCATACCGTCGATGCTCCATTACTTCCACCAGGAGGGGTTTTGTGTGCAGTGAGCAATACCTTCACAGTGACAAAGTGGGACAGCTCACTCGGTGTACTTGAATTCACACTCCTGTCCGGAAATTTGATGCTTTCCAGGAATGGTGCCACTCCACTCCCGCTTAATAACGGGAATATTGCAGTCAGCGCGGTTTCATTTAAACACTGTTATCAGGGAGGTATGATGCCGGAAAGTATTGAAATGACATATACGCTTTCTGCGCGTACACCGAGTGGGGCAATGATCTCAGAGGATTTTTCGACAGGTGGTAGTTTGCGTAAATAACTCCGAAAGAAATACTATGAATAATTCACTACATCATTCAAAAAATGTATGCCGACAAGGCGGATATGTCGCGCTCATTTCGGCGATTATTATTTCGTTCATACTCATTGCCCTGACTGTGTCGGTAAGTACCGCCGGTTATTATAGCCGGACGAATGCTTCGAATACGGAATATAAACGCATCAGCCTCGGACTTGCGGAATCATGCGTTCAAACAGCGCTCCTCAAGGTCGCACAAGAGTACAACTATAACCCGACTACAGATGCCAATTTTAGTATCGCCGAAGGAGGAGTGCATGTCATTGTTGGAAATGAATACTGCCTGATCAAATCGGTGATCTACGGAGTACCGGATGCCACAGGGCGAAAGACCGCAAATATCACTACTCAGGGAGTATTCAGAAACGCCTGGAGCACAAACAAAGTCACTGCAACAGTCCAAGATCCTTCCTATACGACGCTTTCTCATGGAACGCTGTTCATTTATCTGCACGTGAAGAATGATGATGGAGGCATAAATGTCGCGAGCAATTTCACTGTCACTGTCAGCGGGTCGAATCCGATCCCGGGGGCATTCGCAGGTTCTGAGAGCGTCGCATCAGTGACTGTCGATAGCGGTAGTGTTGTCGGTGTTACCATCACGGGTCCCGCAGGCTACCAACAAAGCCTTTCCAATTGTACTGGTACCATTCTCGCAGGAGGTTCACAAACCTGTGTCGTTACCGAAGACGACGTCTCTAGTAGTGCATTGCTTACAGTTATCGCTAATGTGAAGAATGACAACGGCGGCACCAAGATGCCTTCCGATATTACACTCTATGTTGACGGTACTCTAGTTGCGGCGGGGGTGCCGACGACGGTTTCTGTCGGCGCGCATACGGTGACCAGTTCTATGATTGCCGGCTATGCCACCACAACTTGGGGCTACACCTGTCCCTCCCCAACGGGCAAATTCTCTCTTGCAAAAGGAGAGCAGAAAACTTGCGTCGTGGTCTATGATGACCCGCCCCCTCCGACTCCTGTATGTGTCGACGCGTCACTCATGCTCTCAGGGGCAATGTCGACTGGAGACATTGGTCTTGAAGCGCAGGCAGCAAAGTCATTTCTCGCTGTTGCAAAGTCTATCTCGACCGCCTCTCGCGTGTCTATTGGAAGCTATGGTGGAGTCGACGGCTCACCCGCACTCATCACGACTGGTGGTCAGCTGACGAATACATATGGCGATAGTGATGTGCCATTAGATACTGGAGTGAGATACCCAACCGCAACTTCAACATTTGATGAATGGCAGAAGGGTGACTTCGCGTTTATGGGTGATGCATCGTTCACTACTTCTGCTACGTTGAACAACAAAGAAGGCTACAGTAAATTTGGACTTACGATACCTACCGGAGCAGTCGTGAAAGGTATCGAAGCAGTCGTTGATGGAAGAGTAACGCCTATTTCTCAAAGTGCGAGTCAAGCAAGGCTGCCAACCGCGACAGGAAATTTCAGTCCTACAACATGGGCCACACAAACCGGTTCAAAAACCGCCGCAAACAAAATAGCATCTGTGAACGATGTGAATAACACGACGTATATCACGACATCGACTGCTGGAGCGGCACAGACATTTGTCACAACTGGAGCGGCACTACCGCCAGGTGCGGTCATCACCTCAGTGACATATAGTGTTGTCGCACGTGCTTCAGCGGGTACACCTGCGATGGTGCTACGTATTGAAAAGGGAACTGCAGCTGCTAATGTTGTCGACTATGCGCCTCTCGCCCCACTCACCGCAGTATATGCGACCTACAGCACAACATCGACCAGCGATCCATTCACGCATCTGCCATGGACTGCGACTGAGCTCAGCGCATGGGGGTTCGGTGTCGCGAACACTGCATTGGCAGGGACGGTGAATGTTGCCGAAATATCAGTTGTGGTCAATTACACCTATACTCCGGCTGTTGTAGCAGGCGGAGTCAAGGTTGAACTTTCATCGAATGCCGGCACAAGCTGGACAACCGCAACGGCGCGCCCAGTAACGCTCTCCGGCACAGAATCAGCACTCGCACCCACTGGTAATTCTGCGACCGATCTTTGGGGAAGAACATGGACTGCCGCTGACTTGAGTGATGCAAATTTTGCCTTGCGATTGGTTAATACCTCTCCATCTACTCAAACAAGCGAAGTTAATTATCTCAGTGTGAAGGTGTACTACACTCTTCCGGCGAGCGGTCTCTATGCAGTGATCAACGGGTTTGTGTCCGCGAGTATCCCAAATTCGCTCAATGATGCGGGAGCGGCGATAGGTAAGGCCCGCATTGAACTCGCCAGCAGCCGCCATCGTACGAACTGTCGCGCAGTGACCGTACTTATCTACAGCGGACAGACAAGCGATGGTGGGGCAGCTGCGCTCGCAGCAGCAGATACCGCAAAACTTTCCGGTAATGAGATCTATACTATTCAGTTTGGCAGCCCTCCGTCGCAGCGTACACTTGTCGCGCAGCTTGCCTCGGGGACTGTCCCGGTAGCGGGTCATCAAGCAGGATCATTTGATGATACAGGAGGTAAGAATAATAGCGCGCAAGAAAACGCAGAGAATGCCGATGGTGATCATTTCTTTATTTCACCTGACGCATCGCAGTTCACTTCTATATTCACTGCGATCAGCAATGTGGTGTTTGCCGGAGCAGGTGACCCTCCAGCCCCGCCGACCAAGGGGACACTGATGGTGGTGACTAATATCGTGAACGATAATGGAGGCGGAGGGATGCTTGCTGATTTCACCATGAGTGTAACAGGAGTCAATCCGGCCCCGACGAGCTTCACTGGCGCAAATACTCCGGGAGTTGCAGTGTCACTTGATCCCGGTGCTTATGCAGTGGGGCAAATCGCAGCGGTGGTCAACTATGCGACAACCCTCGGCTTCGGCTGCTCAGGTACTATTGCAGCTGGAGACATCATCATCTGCACTGTCACGAACGACGATGTCCCGCCACCCCCTCCGCCACCCCCTCCGCCTCCACCCGATATCGACATCGGGCCGTGGGTAGAGTCGACGTAGTGGGTGAGTGTTGACATGAAAGGGGGCAGAGTGTAGTCTCACCCTTAATTCGTTCCTCAGTTTCCTCGAAGTTTCTATTAGTCAGATTATTTAATTCATTCATTACAGTATGAACAGCATCATGAAGAAGAAGGCGGCTTTCGTAAGCAAGAAGGGAGGTTTCACCCTTATTGAAATCCTGGTTGTGATAGGCATCATTGCCATCCTTGCGACAATTGTTATTATCGCCATTAACCCGGCACGTCAGTTCGCTCAGGCACGCAACACACAGCGCACCGCGAATGTAAACTCTATCCTCAACGCGATAGGCCAGCGCATTGCAGACAATAAAGGAATTTTTGAATCTACTGGTGGTTGCCCGTCGCTTGCGAACGCGATATCGTCCGCATCAACTACGATTGATTTCAACGGAGGAGCAACTATTCCTGCGGCGGGTGGTGGACATGTAGACCTTGGGACAAATTGTCTTGTATCAACCTACATCCCGTCACTTCCTGCTGATCCAGATACAACTGTTGTTGCACCGAGCACTGGGTATCAGCTTAGTGTTGATGCGGCAAAACGTGTGACTATCTGCGCCCCTCTTGCAAGTGGAGAGACTGCCATTTCAGCAACTCCTCCTGCCATTTGCGTAACTCGCTAGTTGTACGAGTTCGGTTTCAAAACAAAACCCCTCTATCTCCGGATTTGAGGGGTTTTGTTTTTTTGTCACGGACAAAGAAGTTTTCTGATATAAATATGTTGCCATTACTCGCAAATTCTCCTTCGAAAGTCCATTGTGATCTCTCAGTAAATTTGCATGAAGTTATCCAAGGGCGGTCCTTGGATATGAGGTGAGGTGCGGCAGACGGCAAAATACGCTATCATTTTGGTATCTTAATCTTAACCCTTACCCTCATGCAATTCATTCTTGGTGCTATCGTCGTACTTGTGCTCATGGGTCTGCGCATCGTGCAGCAATATCAGACCGGTGTCGTGTTTCGTTTCGGTAAGATAGTGGGGACGAAAGGCCCGGGACTCAATGTCATCATTCCATTCATCGATATTCTGCGTTATGTCGACTTGCGCACGGTCACGCTTCCGGTGCCTCCGCAAAAGATCATTACCAAGGACAATGTCTCGGTCGATATCTCTGCCGTTGCATACTTCAAAATAGTTGACCCGATCAAGAGTATCGTTGCGATACAAGATGTCCGAAGCGCGATCGACCAGATAGCGCAGACCTCGCTGCGTAACATTGTCGGCAAGTTCCAGCTCGACGAGATCCTCTCAGAGCGTGAGACCATTAACGCCGAGATAACCAAGATCCTCGACGGGTACACCGAGCAATGGGGAGTAGTAGTGGCTGCAGTTGAGATCAAAGACATCGAGCTGCCGCTAGACATGCAGCGCGCCATCGCAAAGCAGGCAGAGGCAGAGCGTGAGAAACGTGCCAAGATCATCTCCGCCGAAGGAGAATTTCTTTCCGCACAGAAGCTCGCAGACACAGCAGACATCATGATGGCGCATCCTATCGCGCTTCAGCTGCGCAACCTCCAGACGCTCGCGGAAATAGCGACGGAGAAGAATTCGACCATCATCTTCCCGGCACAGCTCATGGGCACCGTGAACGACATCAAGCGCTTCCTTGCTGAAGAAGGGAAGGTATAAATTTTCTTTAGCTTATAGAACTTACGTATATGGATGAAATACGAGGCACGGAGAAAACGACGAGGAAAGCATATTCATATATGTTGACTGAGTGAGGTGTGACAAAAGGGAACCCATTATGATGGGGTCACACCGCAAGACCTTTTGAGAGATTTTCTGAAATCTCCAAAAGGTGTACAGCTCCTGTAGGGAGGTAGAGGCTCCGTAACGAAGTAGTTCGCCACATACGTAGTTCTATTTAGTCACGGATATTGATTCCCAAAAGCCTCTCCAGTGCGAGCAGGCTTTTTGGCATCAAGTTGAAGACGAGGGGGAATGCAAAGAAGAGCTTCGCGATCTCGGTCGAGAAATATGATGCAATGATACCTAAAAGCGCGAACAGTGGATTCATGAGCACTCGAATTCGCGACTGAATGACCAGATGTTCATCGACATGACTGGTGTCAATATCATGTGAGTAAAGCGCGTATGCGAACATTGCGTAATTGATCAGTCCGACGACGATGATATTGAGTCCATAGAACATGACGGCAATATGACTATACGGATATTCGCCGAGGAAGTATGCACTGAAGGGGATGAACACCACGAACATGAGGTAGAGCATGTTGAGCTGTACCAGCATGCGGTTCACATTGCGCGAGAAGAAATGTAGAAAAGAGTTGTGAGCTGTCCAGAACATGCCAAGCACGATGAACGAGACGAAGTAGCTCGCAAAGTACGGCCACTGTGTCGCAAGGATTGTAAGTACCCCCTTTTCATTTATGATGTGGTCGGTAAGCGGAGTTTTGATATTGAACACCAAGAGCGTCATGGCAATAGCGAATACCCCGTCGGAGAGCGCCTCGACGCGAGCTTTG
>JAYTVK010000098.1:0-1134 GCA_043744595.1 Candidatus Lloydbacteria bacterium | reverse complement strand
CGAACACCACCGGATACGACTACCTCACCTATCTTACAGACGACATCGTGCACGTCTAAGTTTGAAAGTCGTCTTCCTTGTCTCTTGAGGATCTTCTCACGTGCGAAGTTGATTAGATTGCGTAGTGGCTCCGGACCTGAGGACTTGCCGCCCATGGTCATGAGGCGTGCACCTGCACCGCGCAGTTGTGAATAGTCGAACTCGACGTCCTCACCCGCGAACCAGGTCTCGAGTCCGTAGACGAATGCGTCTGCCCAGCCCTCTTTGGAATCGCCGACAACATGGAGCTTGCGCTTCTTGCCGGTCTGCTTTTTGACCTGAGGGAGTTGCTGCACGGTGAGTGACTCGACCGAGAAGCCGACGCCGGTACCACACATGGAGAGATACATGATCTCGCCGAAATCGCGCAGCTTTGAGGGTGCGATGAATGAACAGTTGTATGCGACGACATTGGTCTTGCGCGCTGCTGACCCTGCTCCCCACATGAGGCGCATCGACGGCATCACTTCGTGCTTCATGATCGCAGTGCGCAGTTCATCATATTCTTTCTCGTGGAACTTGGTGCCGAGATTCTCGCGCATGAAATTCATATATCTATCGACGGTCTCTATCCAGGTCTCGCGGCGCTGCTCTTCGTCTATCCAACGGGAGTACGAGCGGTAGTAGACGAACTCTGCGAGTGAATTGCGGAAGTACTGCTTGGACTCGCGCGCCATCTCCTTGATAGCTTCAGGGATGATGCCGGCTTGTGCGCGGATCTTCTTGTGTTCTTCGCGGTAGAGGATGTAGCCCTTTGCGGTCTTTGCAAAGTCTTTGTAGATGAGCTCGCTCTCGACGGTGTCCTGCACCTCCTCGACGGAAGGAGTGTGACCCTTGTGGCTCTTGAGGTTACGCAGGAGCGCCTGCTCGACCGCGACCGTGACGCGCTCTGCGTCAGCGGCACTCCCTTCGGTGTAGGCGATCATCGCACGCTGGATCGCATTCTTGATACGTTCCCTATCAAACGGAGACACTGAGCCGTCGCGCTTGCGAACCTCTTTTAATACCGGTGCTGCGGCCTTGGTGCGCACGCTGACTGCTTTCACTGCCTTGTTTGTGGGAACGCTCGACATAAAATAATGTGAATGAAATAAA
>JAYTVK010000097.1:0-1153 GCA_043744595.1 Candidatus Lloydbacteria bacterium | reverse complement strand
TCGATCGGAGCACAACTGCATATCGTCGATGATGAATGGGAAGAAGCACTACTTCAGCGGGACGGAGTCATTCTTTTTGAAGGAGCGCAGGGAGTCCTACTCGATGAGCGGTATGGATTTCATCCGTTCACGACCTGGAGTGATACTACTTATGGAAATGCGGAGAAACTGCTTTCGCAGCACAAATTCGGCGGCACGATCACGCGTCTTGGAGTACTACGCGCATATGCGACGCGTCACGGACCGGGACCGTTTCTCACGCACGATGCAGACCTTACCAAACATATGCCCGATACACACAACGTATTTGGCGAGTGGCAGCGAGAATTTCGGGTCGGTTGGTTTGATGCGGTTGCTTCGCGTTTCGCCCTCTCGGCTATCGGCGGAGTAGACGCACTCGTGATCACTAATATCGACAGACTCGAAGGCATGAGCGAGTGGAAGATAGCGACGCACTATAAGACGACGACCAATGCGATGCGCACTCTCTCGCGACTTCCATCCGGTCGCGGCGGTTTTGCTCGCGACATCATCCGTACCCTAGAAGATGATGATGAACTGAATGAAGATCTGGCAAAAGAATTATTCAAAGCTGCTCCGGTGTATGAAACTCTCGAACTTCCTGATTCATTTAGCGGAGATGTCGTATCTGTGAGCACTCGTATGATAGAGAAGATCGAACAAGAACTTGGAGTAGGGGTTGCACTGCTTGGTTTTGGACCAACAAGCATCGAAAAACACTGGCGAAAACCGCTTTTTTGACAAAGCAAGCGAGCTTTCTTCCCCAGATACACGTTTTCCAGGCCATGCGCGATTTGGTACAATAAGCTCATATACGATAATCAATCTTTTTCAATATGGGAGCCAATAATCCATACGCCGCACCCGCAGAGAACGCCGCACCGGCTCCTGCAACCGCAGCAGTAGTTTCATCAGGAAATAAAAAACGCGTTGCCATCAACGGCTTTGGCCGCATCGGTCGCGCATTTTATAAACTCGCACGTTCGCGACCGGAATTTGAGATCGTCGCGGTCAATGACCTCGGTGACCTCGAGAACATGGCGTACCTTCTCAAGTACGATACTGCATACGGCAAGGCAGAATTTGATATTACCATCGTCCCGGTCGGAGGCGCAGAGGAACCGGGCTTCAT
>JAYTVK010000096.1:0-3701 GCA_043744595.1 Candidatus Lloydbacteria bacterium | reverse complement strand
TCGCGAGCAAGGAGGTCGCGTCAACACACAAGCTTTCCATCAGCCATATCCGTGATGTCGATCTCTTCTATGCCAAGTCGAGAGGCATCAGTGAGCAGAATGCGCGCGAACTTGCGGTCGAAGGATTCTTTGCTTCGCTCTTGAGTGACCTCAAGAAAGACGAAATAATGGAAGAGGTGCGCACTCGCATCACTACGCTCACCAAGAAATGATCATGCCGATAGATACCACCGAGATACGCAAAAAATTCCCGCAGCTTGTTGATGGCAAGTATCATTTTCTTGATACCGCGGCATCGTCGCTCACTCCGCAAGTCGTACTCGATGAGGTAGACGAGTATTACAAACACCATCGTGCCAATGTGCATCGCGGGCTCTATCGCGAGGCGGCAGATGCATCGGTCGCATATGAAAAAGCGCGCGGTACGGTCGCAGAGTTTATTGGTGCATTTGCCGATGAAGTGATATTCACCTCAGGCGCTACCGAGGCATCGAACATGCTTATCCGCTCACTTGATGAGAGTCTTGAGTTCACCACTGGTGACGAAATCGTCACTACGGTCATGGAGCATCACTCGTCGAGTCTCCCACTTCAAGAGTTCGCGAAACGCAAAAAGCTCGAGATGAAGCATATTGGTATCAAAGATGACTTCTCCCTTAATTATGAAGAAGCAGAGCGGCTGATCACACCTAAGACAAAGATCGTCGCGGTCATGCTCGCTTCGAATGTGCTCGGTACGATAAATGATATCGCACGTATCGCCGAAGTAGCGCATAAGCACGGTGCACTTATGGTGGTTGATGCGACCGCAGCGATGGGACATATTCCCGTTGATGTACGCAAACTCAAGTGCGACATGCTGTACTTCTCGGGACACAAAATGTTTGCTCCGACCGGTGTCGGCATCCTTTGGATAAAGCACGATATTATTAACACCCTGAAGCCAAGTGAATTCGGGGGGCATATGGTCGAGGACGCAACACTCGCAGGAGCGATCTATGCTGTAGCGCCTGCACGCTTCGAAGCAGGTACAAAAGATATCGGCGGCGTGATAGGTCTCGCAAAAGCGGTCGAGTTTGTGGATGGCATCGGACTCGAAAGCATTCACGCGCACACCGCAGAACTCGTCGCATATAGTATTGCCGAGCTGCACAAGCTCGAAGGTATAAAAGTATTCGCGATGGAAGACCAAAAAAATAATATAGGAACGAATGTTGGGATCGTCAGCTTTACTGCTGACTTCGCGCATCCACATGATATCGCTGAGATTCTTGCGCGCGACCATGTAGCAGTACGTGCCGGACACCACTGTGCGATGCCGCTTCACTTCACACTCGGGGCGAAGGGCTCTGTGCGCGCGAGCTTCCATATCCACAACACCAAAGAGGATGTTGATGTGCTGATCGAAGGAGTAAAAAAAGCCCAAAAAATATTTAGCTGATACCGATATTATGGACCCGCTCTACCAAGAAAATATCCTTGATCACTACAAGCATCCGCGCAACAGAAGGCTGATGGAGAACGCCGATGTAGTGCAAAAGGGGCACAATGCCTCATGTGGTGATGATCTTATTCTGTACCTCAAGTGGGATGCTGACACACTCGTCGATGTTTCATTCGAAGGATTCGGCTGCGCGATATCTCAGTCAGGTGCTTCGATGCTCACCGAGAAGATAAAAAGCATGAAACGTGATGAGATCATAACACTTGAAGCAAAAGATATGTACGAGCTCTATGGTGCAGAAATAGGTCCATCGCGCGAGAAGTGTGCAATGCTTGCACTCGGCACGCTCAAAGACGCACTACAACAGTAAAAACAAGGACGGCGCACCAGTGGTGCGCCGTGTTCGTCCCTAGATCATCAGATCATCCAAGGGTGTTTGGGTTCAGGAGAGGCGGTCTTGACCGGATGTCTCCAGTCGTAAATGCCGATCTGCAAGATCCGCAGGAGCACCCTCGTGAACATGACCACGAAGGTGATGGCGGTCACCCACAACAGCGTGTTCATCTCGAGTGAGGCGAGCAGGTCTTCGTTTTGCCCCATCCCTGCATAGATGCTGATGCTTGCCATCCCGGAAAGAAGGATCAGTACCATCTCGCCAAGAGAAAGGCTTATGTGACGTTTCTGATCATCACTCACAATATCGATCTTCATGCGAACTCCCTCAGTTAGTACAAAACTGGACGCCATCGAGATAATATGATATAAAAACGCACATGTCAATCCTCGCATTACGCGATATTTCGGTGGTAGCAGGCGAAAAAATCCTCATAGAGGGAGTTTCTCTGCAGCTCGAAAGCGGTAAGGTTCATATCCTGATGGGCCCGAACGGCTCGGGTAAATCATCGCTCTTAAATGCAGTGATGGGCCACCCTGCATACAAGCTCACAAATGGTAAAGTCGAACTCGAGGGCGAAGACATCACTGACCTCCCGACCGAGAAAAAAGCGAAAGCAGGACTCTTTCTCTCGCTCCAGCATCTTCCTGAGATCGCCGGAGTTTCTACGACCTCATTTTTGCATCGTGCATACAAAGAACTAAAAAGTTCCGATATCTCACCCTTAGATTTTTATAAGCAGACCGAGAAACGCGCACTCGAAGCGGGAATAGACCCTACCTACTTGAAGCGCAATGTGAATAGCGGGCTTTCCGGTGGAGAGAAAAAACTTTCTGAAGTACTGCAGCTTCTTGCGCTCGAACCAAAATTCGCATTTCTCGATGAGATAGACTCGGGTGTCGACGTCGATGCCATGAAAAAAGTATATGCCGGCATCAACATGCTCAAAGAGAAAGGTATCGGATTCTTGCTCGTTTCGCACTATCCGAATATTCTCGAGCACATCACCCCTGACAGTGTCTCAGTGATGCGCGGCGGAAAGATAGTGGCCACAGGAGACTCCGAACTTGCCAAGAAGATAGCCGCTAACGGATTCGCCCCGTTAGAGATAGGAAGCGTAACGCTTCCGTTATAAGTTGAACCCTATGACTTTAAAGAATTATTTTTACATCAACAACATGCATAAAAAACGAGTCCAATTATCTCTAACGGGGTTCGAAAGCATATGAATACTGAAACAATAAAACCAGAAATTACTAAAGAGGGAATGACCGAAGCGCTCAGAGCAGTGCTTGATCCTGAACTTAAGATGGATATCGTCACGCTCGGACTCATCTACGATATGAAGAGCGGTGAGGACGGCATAGATATTCTCATGACCCTCACTACGCCGTTCTGCCCGTATGGCGATGAGATCATTCAGATGGTCGAGAAGGTGCTCGCAAAGAAATTCGGCGTCGAGGTACGTGTCGATATCACCTTTGAACCAGAATGGGAACCCAGCGAAGACCTAAAGATTGAACTAGGTCTTGCGTAGAGATAAGAAATTGGAAATAAGAGATAAGAGAAAAATACAGTCACCATGTGACTGTATTTTTCAATCGTATATCTTACATCCTGTCTCTAATTGGTCGGATTCTGCGCAGATGCGGTGATCTGCCCGAGTACACCCTTCACATTGTCATACGGGTATGCGCCATTGATGGCAGTCTGCTTGTTGGTCTTCTTGTTCCACACGATAGTGTACGGAGTTCCGCGTACGCCGATGTCGACACCCTGTTGGTAGTCGCGCTCGACGCGGGCGGCAGTTTTGCCGCTTGTAAGACAACTGCTGAATGCTGTTACATCAAGCCCTACTCCAGC
>JAYTVK010000095.1:0-13536 GCA_043744595.1 Candidatus Lloydbacteria bacterium | reverse complement strand
GACTCACTGGAACGAGCATAAAAAAAGAAAAAATAGAAGGTGTAGAAGTGTTTCGTAATGCAGTCATAAATGCAAGTCCAAATATAGAAGTTCGTAGTCGTCGTATAGGTGGAGCCAATTATCAAGTACCTAGAGAAGTAAGACAAGAAAGACGCTTTATGTTAGCTTTGCGTTGGATATTGACAGCAGCTAAAGGCAAGAAAGGTGCTCCAATGTATAAGAAGCTAGGAGATGAGTTAATATCTGCTTCTCGTGGAGAAGGTAATGCAGTAAAGAAACGTGAAGACACTCACAAAATGGCAGAAGCCAACAAAGCCTTTGCTCACTTCGCTTGGTAAAAAAGCCCACTGTCGGCGCACTTCGGGCCTGACTTCATAGACGGATTCGGAGGACGTACTCAGAGTACGACCTCTCAAATACCGCCGCCTCATCATCCCCGAATTGCATCCAACATTGAACTTTTTCTGACAACAAACAAAAATCCTCCGCTTGGAGGATTTTTGTTTGCGTTCTTGCTATTTGTACTGTCTTTCGCTATAGTTTGAGCAACTCAAAGCCGTTTAGGCTTCTTTTTTTGACTCACTGGAACGAGCATAAAAAAAGAAAAAGAGGGGAGAAGTTTAATCATTTTATTTATTTTTTATGGAACGAGATTATCCACTGCAGAAAGTTCGTAACTTCGGTATCATTGCGCACATCGACGCGGGAAAGACCACGACCTCAGAGCGTGTGCTCTTCTACACTGGTGTATCGCACAAGATAGGTGAAGTGCACGAAGGCGACACGGTTATGGACTGGATGGAACAAGAGCGCGAACGTGGTATCACCATCACCTCAGCTGCGACCACCTGTTTCTGGACCCCGACCTATGCAGACGGCGATGCAAGCAAGAAAGTGCGTTTTAACTTGATCGACACCCCGGGGCACATCGACTTCACTATTGAAGTGAAGCGCTCACTGCGCGTCCTCGACGGCGCGGTCGTGGTATTCGACGGCGTTGCGGGAGTTGAACCACAGTCGGAGACCAACTGGCGCTATGCTGATGAAGGAAAGGTGCCGCGCATCTGTTTCATCAATAAGCTCGATCGTACCGGCGCATCATTCGAACGCTCGTTCCAGAGCATCTTGGATCGCTTGACCAAGAGTGCAGTACGCATGCAGCTCCCTGTCGGAGAAGAAGACCAGTTTTCGGGCGTGATCGACCTCTTGACCATGAAGTATGTTACATTCGAAGGTGACATGGGCAACACGCTCGTCTCGCATGACATTCCCGCAGAGCATCTTGCTGATGCGAAAAAGTATCGCTCGGAAATGCTCGAGGCAATAGTTGAGAATGACGAAGCAATGATGAACGACTATCTCGAAGGAAAAGAGCCTTCGACCGATGACTTGAAGCGTGTGCTCCGCAAGGCAGTGATCGAAAACAAGATCGTTCCGGTATTCACTGGTTCGGCACTCAAGAACAAAGGCGTGCAGCTCGTCCTTGATGCAGTGGTTGATTATCTCCCGTCGCCTCTCGACATTCCTCCGACCAAAGGACACGATCCTAAGACAGGAGAGGAGATCTTCCGCCACGCAGACGATACGGAGCCGTTCTCCGCTTTGGCATTTAAGATAGCGACCGACCCGTTCGTCGGACAACTCGCATTCTTCCGCGTATACTCGGGAACTCTCGAGTCTGGTTCGTACGTGTACAATGCGACCAAGGGTCGCAAGGAACGCATCTCGCGTATCCTGCGCATGCACGCCAATGAGCGCGAAGAGGTAAAGAAGGTATTCGCAGGAGAGATCGCCGCAGCAGTGGGACTCAAAGAGACCCTTACTTCGGACTCACTTTGTTCAGAGGAATCACCTATCATTCTTGAGCGTATCGTCATTCCTGAGCCGGTCATCTCGATGCGTATCGAGCCGAAGACCAAGCAAGATCAAGAGAAGATGGGTATCGCGCTCGGAAGATTGTCAGCTGAAGATCCGACATTCCGTGTGACTACAGACACTGAAACCATGGAGACCATCATTTGGGGTATGGGTGAGCTTCACCTTGAGATTATCGTTGACCGCATGAAGCGCGAGTTCAATGTCGAAGCAACGACCGGCAAACCGCAGGTCGCATACCGCGAGACCATTCAGGGCGAAGCAGAAGCAGAGTGTAAGTACATCAAGCAGTCAGGTGGTCGCGGTCAGTACGGTCACGTACGCATTCGCCTGAAGCCGATGGATCTTACGGTGAAAGCAGAAGACCTTCCGAAGAATGTGAAGCGCTCGCCGGGATTTGAGTTCGTTAACTCGATCAAGGGTGGTGTCATTCCTCAGGAATTCATTTCGCCTATTGAAAAAGGTATCAAGGAAGGAATGGAGCGCGGTGTTGTCGCCGGCTACTCGCTGGTCAACGTTTCGGCAGAGCTCTATGATGGATCGTTCCACGAAGTCGACTCGTCTGAAATTGCCTTCAAGATAGCCGGATCAATGGCGCTTCAGGATGGCGCAAAGCGCGCACGCCCTACACTCCTTGAGCCGGTCATGCTCGTCGAGATCGTGTTCCCTGACAAGTTCATGGGTGATGTCACTGGTTCTGTCGCATCCCGCCGTGGTCAGGTCAACTCGATGGAAGAGCGCGGCATGATGAAGGTCGCCACCGCAATGATCCCGCTTGCCGAAATGTTCGGTTACGCGACGACCCTTCGCTCAATGACCGAAGGCCGCGGTACCTTCACTATGACTCCCGCAGAGTATGTCGCAGTCCCTCAGAATGTCGCCAATGCAGTCATAGAAGCACGAGGTAAATAGAAATACGATAGCAAGTTGCTTCGACTAAAATAGCCCGCAAAGCCGCTCCCTCGAGCGGCTTTGCGTTTGTGGCAAAAATTTGAGAGAGTGAATGTATATGCCAAAGCAATACGATCCAAATGAGCCACTTCCCGATTGGTCACTCGAACCGATGAATGAAGGAAGTGAAGGGAATGAAGCTGGTGGCGCAGCCGATGGGAATGATGTTGCTCCACTTGATGCTGAGCAGGTCAAGGCAGAGATATCTGAAGTCGCTGGAACCGGGAGTCCGTTACCGGAAGATGCTGAAAAAATCGCAGCACTAAACACAATATTGAAAGGCGAGGGTGTCGCTACTCAAGAAGAAGATTGGCAAACGAATCCTGATCGCGGTGCGGTCGCCGCTGCAAATGATGCGTTCGAAGGTGCTACCCCAGCGGGAGTTGAGAGAGGACATGATGCCGACCCAGCACTTACTCAAGCGCGTAGTGAGATAAATAGAGCAGTAGTGGCGGCAGGAGAAGATCGCGAACTGAGTGAAGTTTTTAATATACCGAATACTCCAGAGAATCAGGAGGTGGCACTCATGTCGCGAGAGCGTGCCGCAGTCAAAAATAAAGAGGGTGCCGAAGCAGTGAAACCACCTTCAGAATTCAATGAAGCGCTTCGCTATTTACAACTCCCCGATGATAAATTTGGTGCAGATCGAAACAGGGGACTTTCTCAAAATTCAACAATAGGAGAACTGGAAGACGGGCTAACGTTTAGAGAGCTGGTGAACTACGACAATAGAAAAAAGATCTGGCTCGGAGGCGTGACTGGAGGAGCCGCATCGATCATTGCGGGAATGGGCACAATAGCTGTTTCTGGTGCTGGTACTGCTGGGGCACTCATTGGTGGAGGCATCATTCTTGGCGGTGGCGCAGGATTTCTCGCTCTTGGAGCTTTGGGATATGGAGCAAAGAGTCTCTATGATGGGTACAGGAGCAGAAAAGCACGAAAAGCACTCAGAATCGATCAGTAGAGGAAATCATGATCGTCAGGTCGCAGTACCTTCACTATGTCATTCCACTGAACGCAAGAATTTTGAGAGGATATCGTAGTAGTCGCCAAGGCTCTTGATGTTCACCCATTCGTCATCGCTGCCGATGCCCGCACCTATCGGCCCAAATTCGATGCCTTTACCTCCGACGCGTGTGAAATGACGTGCGTCTGATGATCCTTGTGCTCCTCGTAAACGAAGCTTTTTCTTCAGGATACTTTGCGCCTCTCTCTCGAGGTGTTTCACAAATCTATCATCACTATCAATGAATGATCCGGGCTCGTTCGCTAATATTTCTATCAAAAATCCTTTGGGCAAGAGTTTCTTAATGGTAGTCAGAATTGTCTTCGCATCCTTCGGTATAAAACGAACATCAATGAGCGCCGTGCAGTCGTCTGGGATCTTGTTGAATGCGTCATTTTGGGTCTCAATCCTGCTGAGATTGATGGTTGTCACCCATGCTTCTTTTTTTGGGATAGGGAAGCGTTTGCGCAGTGCCGAAAGAAAGTCATTCATCTTCCATATCGCATTCTCTCCTCTCCATGGATACGCCCCATGCGCTGTCTTTCCCTTCGAAGATATCTTGAGCCATAAGACTCCCTTGGTCATTGAAACGATATCGAAATTCGTCGGTTCTCCTGCAAGGATGAATTCGGAGCGCACCCCCTTTTTCACTTGATGAAGTGTACCGTCCCATCCGCCGATCTCTTCGTCGGTAGTGAGCTGAAGTGCGAGCGGATATGAAACTTCGCTTGCGACCGAGGCGAATGCGGCAATCATGCACGCAGCGTTTGCTTTCATGTCCATTGCTCCGACTCCGTAGAGCTTTCCCTTACGCACTTTCGGCGCGTACTGAGAGTCTTTCCCCGGGATGACATCAAGGTGGGCATTCAAAAGCACCTTGAACTTCTTGGGTCGTTTTTTTTGATTGTGTACGAGAGCACTGACAACTCCGTTGCTCATAAAATGTTCGACAGTGAATCCCTGCAAGGAAGAGAGTGATAACATCAGTGCCTTCCTGAGCTCATCGGGGCGCGCCGAGACAGTACGAAGAGTGATCAGCTTCTTTGTAAGCGCGACGATGCGCTCCTTTTCCTTCGTTTGAGGATTTTTTTTGTTTGTTCTGTTCATACAAAAAGAGAACCGTGCGCCCAAGGGGGCACACGGTTCAAACTAGCACAACATCTGCGTCGTGTTAACCGATCTCAGCCCAGGTGGTCTCCTCGTTGCCATGGATGCGGCGGCCTTGCGCTTCGGTCGAATCTTCCGGCATGAGCGAGCGAAATCCGCCCATGAATGCCACTTGATCTCCGTCTGTCGAGAAGAACAGCCTGTCAATGTACAGGTATCTTCTGCCGCTGCTCTCATCGGAGATCGTTGGTACTTCCATCTCGTGCTGCAGTACGTACTTGCCGCGTGACTTGAGTTGTCCCCGCAGCTCGCTCCTGAACTTTTTGTCGCGCATCTCGCCGGACAGATGCCCGTAGCAACCATAGGTACCCTTGAGGGGCTTTGCTCGCAGTACCAACTCGCCTGTGATCGTCGTGAAATGCTGGATCCCTTGTTGTTGCAGGTATTCAGTGAACTGAGAAGTCACCCGCACTCCGTCGTACTCGCGATAGGTCTTGCCGGTTGCGAGGTGTGCGGCGAATTCAGCCGTGATGATGTCGTGCTGGTCTTCGACCGGGAATGCCATGCCCATTGCGAACATGTACTCCTTGGTGTCGTTGATGCGTGCATCGTACGGCATGTCAGGTGCGTCGACATTGAAGGTGAGTGCGTGAGCCTTGATGACTTTGCGCATCATGGGGTCGCCGAGAAGCGGGTGTTCGACGGCAACACCGGGATGCTTGAGCTTGGGGACCGGGTCGCTTGAGCGCACATACAAGAGATACTCGCATTCGCCGCCGGTCGATTCGAGATATGTACGGAATTCTTCGGGACCGAAAAATCGGTCAAATCCGGAGAGCCGCATCACATCTGCGTCACTGAGCGGTTCATCTGGAGCAGCGCCGAACTCGGTCTCTTTCATCGCGAGATACTTCTGGTCGGTCACAGCGAGGAGTGCGATGGGCCTGCCATGCTTTGCCCGGATGTGATCGAGCGACGCGCGAAAGCGCTGCTTGAACATCGAATGGTTTTCGGCGGTAGAGAAGATCTCCTGGAGGAGCTGGTACATGGCGAGCGAGTTCTCTATCTCGAAGATCGAGTTGCGCAGGACTGCCTGCACTTCTTCCTTGGGACGCGAGTCGGCGATGTCGAGAAATCCTTGAGGCAGTCCGACCATGTCGATCTGCACCCAGCCGTTGACGGGAACTCCGTTCGGCGTTGTGCAGTACTGATAGTCGGTGTCCCATTCTCTGTTTGCCTGGACCAAGGGGCAGAACGCCTGGTTGTATTCGGTATACAGCCTTGCGAGTGCGCTCACGACGGACGCTGGGTACGTGACCCGATAGCCGGGAAGGACCAGGAATCGGCCCATCGAAGACTTGATGTCGGATCGTTCGACGAGCGGGCCGAGATCGGCCGTGTGCAGTGTGTAGGCATGCCAATCGAATAGCGCCTGCAGCTCGGGCACGAAACAGGTTTCCGTTTTCATTGTCGGGTTTCCTTTCTGGGTGAGAAATTGTGAAGAACTACCAGGGCTTTCCTGGGGATTATCCGCATGCGCGATCCGGACAATCCCCAGAACATCTTTCAGAAAACAAAATACCCACCGGGCTCGGTGGGTATTTCTTTGTTTTCTTTTGAGATTTTTACGAAATATGCACCGCGCCCACTTTGTTGTGGGTAATAAAGATAAATCCGATGATCATCCAATTGCGCTGTTGCATCTACTTAAGTTATCGAAAGAGTGCGGAAGTGTCAAGGAATAGTGCCTGAGAAGGTTTATACACAGGTCCGTAGCTTGCTATGTCTGCTATAGTCAAAATATACCCATATGTGCAGAATGCTTTTCGCTTATCTTCCGGACAGTGACGCAGACAGGAGCTTGGTACTCCGGGCATTCCTGCGACTCGCTGAAGAAGGGCAGGTGCCCGCATCGGCAAGCCCGGGTCATCATGACGGGTGGGGTATTGCCGCATACTCGCGCGGCGAACTGCTACGACACTTTCGCTCGGAGGGGAGCGGGGCGAATGACCCGCTGCGCGACAACCAACTCTCGTTCGTTGCAATGCACAAGCCTGATGCGCTGCTTGCGCATATACGTAAACAGACAATTGGTGAACCGACCGAACACAATAGTCATCCGTTCGTTTCAGGAAAATTCTCCTTCATACACAACGGTACCCTTGGTGCCGTCGCCCAGGACATCTTTGGTCCGGTACGCGATAGGTCGATAGGCGAGACTGATTCTGAGCTCTACTTTCACTTGGTGATCCAGGACCTTGACTTGAGCGAACAGCACGACAAAGAAAAAGTCGGAAGTGCTATCGCTCGTACCGTGCGCGCACTACGCATGAGCACTTCGTATCAGGGCGGCGGCTTCACTTCGGCATCATCTATCCTTACTGATGGGAGATTTGCATACGTGCTGCGCGAGTTCGACGAAGATCACCCGTTCGTGAAGCGCAGCGCTGCGACGAGCTATTATACTCTGTATCTTGGACAGGGAGGTCGAGGCGAACGCATCATCTGCTCGGAACAGCTCCCTATTCCGGATATGATATGGTCGCTTTTACCGAATCATACGCTTACGGTCATTGATCTTGTGAATGGAAATTACTCCCACATAGCGCTTTAAGATCATATTTTGCATTTTTCCCAAAAATTGGGACAATAGTTATATGGTACGAGAATTCATATACAAAGAAGGACCGAACGAAGAAGATATACTTCGTGAAAGTATCGTGGCGGCAGAAACAGAAGTCAGGCGTTTAGAGGAATTAATAGTACGGGAATACGATGCCCTCGATATAGAAGATCAAAAGGAGTCACTTGTTTTGGCAAAAAAAGAACTTGGCAGACTTACCAACACTAGAGATGAGCAGCTTGGTGTACGCATGCCTGATTCTGAGGCAGGACAGGGAAGTTTAGAAAGATAGAAAGTTGTCACACTATGCACATCCGCCCTAGGGCGGATTTTGCTATACTGTCAGGATGTACGATGACGAAGAAGAAGAGGAAGTGGAAATGCCACAACAGATAATCATCGAGGGATACGATGACGATGCTCCCGATGAAGATGATGACGAAGAAACGGAAACTGATGACACCTTCACAAAGAAAGGCACAGATGACCGCGCATTCGTCGACCAACAAGCTAAAGATTATGACGAGAAGAAGAAGCGGATGCGTGACGAAATTGCGCACCTCAAGCAGTCACGCCTCAATGCAGAGGCGAAGCTTTCAAAGAAACAGCGCGAGCTTACCGCACTCGAGATACAGCTCCGTAAGTCTGAGTATATTGATACGCGGGATCGGGTGGCAGGTGCACGCGAGGAAGCAGATCATCATGGAGACATCACACGCGAACAACGCGCAGATACTGAAATAGAAGAGATAAAAAAAGTGAACAAAGATGATGCGGAAGATATCAAGCACAAAGAGCTGCTCGCGGAAGTGAAAGCACTCAAAGATATCGACACTGAGGCTGCACGTAAGATCTCACTCCTTGAGCACGACCTCCTGCGTTCATAGTTTTGATGTGCCAATTTTTATGAACAATGATGCAATTGTAAAACAACTCGACAGGATCATGAATGAATTCGAAACACGGTTCCAGGTGTTACTTCAAGAACGCGCGGATATTCTCGATGAGTATCGTGAACAACTTGAACGAAGCCAGGCAGCCGCGATCAGCTTGCGATTACGCTCATGAGTGAAGAGGAGACAGATTCGGTCGAGCATATTGTTGATGAAGAATTTTTACCGCACCAAGCAGGAGTAACACCAGTTGCACAGTCAGAGTCATATCTGGCTAATTTCATGCCCGATCTTAACCTTGAGGATGCTGCTCAGATGGAAGAAGTAGAGGGGCGACTTATTGCCGAAGTTAGAGCGCGTGTGAGTGATGCACTTGAGGACCCCAAGCCGCTGATCGATGAGATCACACAAGCCACATATGTTGAAGGTGTACCCGAGGCTGAGATAGCAGAAGGGACGTCGGGAGTGATAGATAGACTTTCCCACAACGCAAAAGAGTTATTCGTGCTTGCTGAGCAAACGGTCGATAAGATCGGCGCGGCAGTAAAGAAGAATACAGGACGAGCGGTCGACCGGGTGCAACTTGCTGCTACCGCAGTGCTTGCTGCAGGGGCGATAAGTGGTGCCACGCCGCCTCTGGCTCCGACTCCTCAAAATGAATACGCAGCCGCCATGGCAGATCACTCTCCCGAGGGAGTAGAGCGGCTAAGGGTGCTGAATGCTGAGTTCGAGCGAGAACAGAAGCGTTATGAATGGCATAAGTTGCACCAGACCTACGAAGATACCGATACACTGCGAACATATTTTTTTGATCTGAAAAGGAAACCAGGAGAAGCACAAATCACTCTTGCGCAGGCGACGGACATGATGCGCCATCTAAAAAAGATCGTCGATGAATACCCCGAAGAGATGAAGACAGACATCGGAGAAGACCTCGACATGACTGCTGCAGTTGAATTACTTCAAGATATCGCAACATCAGATATAACCGATATCGACATCGATCGTTATGATATTAAGATGAAATCTGCCGGACTTGGATATGCTACAGTAAGTAAATTTCAAAATGCCTATGCCGACGAGGTAGAGCGTGATCTGAGGTCACACAAAGAGGGTCGAGCATTTGCGAAGCTCGATATTCTCAAAAGACACATCGGTATTTCAAGCACACTTTCGGACTTATTTGAAGAAGAGAATGGGGAGCGACTACTTCAAGCGCTCGCGGTCCCTGACAGGCTCTATCCCGAGCTCAAGGCATATCTGGAGAAAAAGGGTCAGGTTTCTGATCAGTTGCTCGAATATTTTCTTGTTGCCGGGGTAAAGGAAGCAAAAGATAAAGTCGCGCATGATATTGCCGAACAACGACTCGATCTTGCTGATCCTGTCGCATCAAAACATTCGCACTTTTCTGATATTACACGCCCACATTCGCCGGGTACGCTTGGCGAAACCCTTGATGAAGGATATGGAATTCCTCGTATACAGGAGACAAAGCATGTTGGAGAAGATATTGCCAATGAAGTTCTTCACTCATGGAAGCTCGATCCAAGTGCGTATACGGCGCATTGGTCATATGTCGATGTTGCTGCATTCTCTGGTGATGCCAATCCGTTCGCACGAGCCGATGATGTAGTGCAAACGAGGTATGAGCAGAATCTACTGCGCATGCAAGCAGTGGAACGAGTGGTGCCGGGAGGTGTCGCAGCTCTAGGTAAGGACTACGGTATACGCTACCCGGCGCGCTATCCTCTCCAACTTCTGACGGAGCAGCTTACCAAAAAGAAGGAAGGGGTCCCGTTCGGTGCCACACTGAGCGCGTATGCCGACAACAATGGTGGGGTCGATAATGGGCGCGATATTCAAAAAGTATACAGTGACGCAAAAGCGAACGGCCTGGCAATGAGAGCGGTGGAAGCGGGTGATCCAATCACTGCGGCAGAGATGTTGCTGAAACTGAAACAGGACGCGGGGCAGGAACTGTCGTTTCTCGGTGTACGCGGTCACGGAGAGCCCAATTCGGTTGCACTCGGCAGAGATCCTCAGAAAGGAATCATCACTAAGGAATTCTTCGGTGTGGGACCGAATACTACATCACTCGTACTTGGTCTGAATACACCCGTTTACTTCGATTCCTGTTCAACCGGTGAAATGGGAGGCATTGCTCAGCAGGTTTCTGTCGGACGCGAAGGTAGTGTGGTTGCTCCGAATATTCCTTCATACATCGAGCACATTCAGCTCCGAAAAAACGAAGACGGAACTCTTTCTTTTGATATCCAGTACGGTACACCTGAGAAAAATCGCACGGTGTCACAAATGAAGTATGCTCGCGGTCAATTCACCCAGTGACCCCTCTCGCGGAGACCTGTGATACAATTTCTCATATGCCACCATACCAACATCCAGCAGGCGCACAGGGAGGAGCTTCCCATCCGTCCGGTAATGACGAGGCGGAAAAGATCCACCTGCGACAGCAAAAAGAGCAGTTACAGAATCGCATACGTATCAAACGTGGAGAAATAGTCGAGCGCGAGCGTCGACTGCATGAGATCGAACGCGAAACCAAAGAGGTTGAGAATAACCTTCACCACATGGAGCAGGATCACAAGCGCCTCTCCGAAGAACACCGTCGCATGTCACAAGAAGTGAAAGTGGGAGTGAACGTCGAGAAGCATGAGCAACTTGAGCTCCGCGACGCGACGCAAGAGCTCCGCAGGAGAGAAGATCTGACCCGCAAACTCGAGCATGAAATAGAACTACTGAAACAACAGATCACCGCTAAGGAGCGCGAGATAGCCGAAGTCAAAGAAGAAACTCGCGGACTCATGCGCGTGAAGGAAGACCATCGCCGCACCGGCGAGCTCGAGCACTTTACCGTGAAGTCAGAGGGTGAGCACTTGCACGACCGAGAGGTAAAGCTGACACTCTTGAATCAGGATATCGTTCGACGTCAGAACGAACTCACTCATCTGAAGACCCAATACCAGGACCTACATCGCGATATCAATACCAAAGACCAGGACCTGATGCAGATGGAGGCGCAATTGCAGCAACTGCCCCACTAGCCTTGCGTTATTTTTCGATTTTGTTATGGTAGTTATAACGATATGAAAACATTAATCAGCAACAATTGGTATTTTACGTTTTTTACCTTTACCCCCGCTCGAGGGCTGATTTGTGTTCCGGAATAGACTGTAGATTCTGAAGCAGACATCAACCCTCGAGCAAATCGGGGGTTGTTTGTTTTTTAACCGGTTCTTTCAACAACGGAGAAGTCACATGACTACAGAAACAACCCAAGCGCGTCACAGTGAAGAGATGACGATGGAGCAGCTTCGCTCCGCAGACGGTCTATGGGCAGTGCAGCGCTTCTTAGGTGCAGATTTTCCTGCAGTACTCGCCGAATTTGACGAGCGGAGCGGTGGCTACCGCGTTTCCGGTCTCGTCGACCGCGACTTCCAAAAGTTGCGCAGAACTCGTCTGATTGCGGCACTGTTTTCGTCGTTTCGTTTCGACCGCGAAGCGATCAGTTATCGCGGAGTCGTTCCTGAATTCGTGTCGCGCCGTGAGACTCTCGTCTTTGTTTCGACCGACGACGGCTTTCGCGCGTACCACTATCGCTCATGAATTTCTTCTTGATCGCACAAGCCCCGCAATGCGGGGCTTTTTTATACGCTCAAATATTCTTGACAGGATTTTTCATTGCCGTACATTAAGTATATGCAGATTTTGCGCAATACACGTGGTCTCCTTCTCGGACTCCTCCTTATCCCTCCCTTGAGGGCTGATGTGTGTTGAGGAAACTTCTGATGATTCTCCGATACAAACCAGTCCTCAAGGGGACTGGTTTGTTCATATCGGTGCGTTCATTAATCAAGGAGAGTGTCATGACGGAATTGTTGGTTGAGCGGGTAGTAGCTGAAGCTTCGGAAGCTGATAGGCTATTTGTACTGTGGAAGAAGAAGATGGCGGGCAAGTGCAAAGGGTGGCGGGCTGTCGGCACTCATACCGCAAACCGCATCATTTTTCTCTGCCTCGAGCGCAGGCGCAGGGGCAAGGTGATCCCAAAGCTTGTTCCACAGGCTGCGATCATCAGCGTGAACCCGAACGATGAGCGGGTCCGTGAATTCATCAGCGAAGCCAGATCCCTCGCGTATCGCCAGCTCTACGCGAAAGTGAGCGAGTGAGCACAAGACGAGTGGATGCTCCGGCGTCCGAAACCCCTGCAATGCAGGGGTTTTTCTTGTATATGTATAAAAAATGGCCCTCAACTCTTGCGAGCGAGGGCCGGGTCTTGGCGCTGAAACTAAGCAGTGCGCTACCTGCGCTTTGCCGCCGAGGCGGGTTCCCAGTTGCGGATGCTTTGGAGCAAGTTCCAAAACGTCATGATCACCCATTCCGGGGCGAACATGCAGATCCCGATCAGGATGAAAACGGCAGTGATAGAGTAGCCGACCCACTCCTTGGGGAAAAAGTGGTGGGACAATGCGGCAGCCAAAACCGCAAGGATCAGGCAGCCGGTCCACTTCGCATTGAAAATGCGGCTCGCCAGCTCTTTCTCTTCCTGGGTTCTGAACTCTCTTTGCTTCAACATCAAGGAACTCCAAACAGTTAGGAAGAACCAATAATGCACCCGAAATAGAGAAAAAGCAAGAATGTCCCTCAACAGGTGGATTATACGTCAATATTTTGGTGTTTCTGTCAATAAAACACAGGGTATTTTGGGAACGGGCGAAAAATAGGAAAAATGACTCAATATATGCTGTGGAGAAGCCTGTGGACAAGTTGTGGGTAACTGTGGCCGGCTAACCCCCAAAAACATTGACGGTTAAGCCATATCTGGTATCCTGATTCGACGTCGCCAATTGTGGGTTTTTAGTTTGTTGCAGTTTGCTTTCGGGCAATACTGGCAAACAGGAGGAAACAAACAGGCAAGCACGTGGAATAATGTTATATGATCTTCTCATATAACCTCTTGTTTATTAGTTTTTTTAATCAATAATCACAAAACATATGGCTGAAGCCCAAGTTTTTGATCGTTCGAAGCCGCATGTGAACGTCGGTACCATTGGTCACGTCGACCA
>JAYTVK010000094.1:0-1217 GCA_043744595.1 Candidatus Lloydbacteria bacterium | reverse complement strand
GGCAAAAGACCCTGACTGACGAAGACTATCGCGAGCTCGGTGAACTCAAGGGGGAAAAGGCGAAAGTTGAAGAATCAATGAAAGCGCTCAACGATGAGTCGGCGCAAATGGAGCGCGACTATCAGGCGGTGAAGGGTGAGATAGATCAGGAAAAGGAAAAGTCACGCGATACAGAGCGTGCGCTATTTGAGATGATGAATCGCCGCGGTGAACTCCAGTCGATACTCGATCGTATCCGCTCTGAAGAGGAGAACTTGAGTCGTGAATCACGCAGACTCGAAGAAGAGCTTGGTGAAGCGGGGATACTGCTCGGCCGCTCAGTGCTCGACTATTCGAGCGTCGCGCTTGCGATCGAAGAAGTTTTGAACGAGCCACGTGAGACTCAGGAAACACGCAGACGTGAAATAGAGCGCGGCAAAATTCGCCTCGAAGATATCGGCGCACAGGGCGGGGAAGAGGCAGAAAAGGAATACACTGAGACCATCGAACGCGACAAATACCTTGAAAAAGAGATCACTGACCTGGTGACTACTCAGCAGTCGCTCTACACGCTTATTGCCGAGCTCAATGAGAAGCTCGATACTGAATTCAAGAGCGGAGTGAAAAAGATCAATAAACAATTCAGTGACTTCTTTACTCTGATGTTCGGCGGTGGAGTGGCTGAGCTGTTCATTGTAAAGATAGAGAAGCGCAAGAAAAAAGATACCGACATTGATCTTTCTGATGTGCCAGGTGAGGCGTCAGGTGATGAAGTCGAGGAAGACGAAGATGAGGAAGAGGGTGTCGACATTGCGGTGTCACTTCCGCACAAGAAGATCAAGGGGCTGCAGATGCTCTCGGGTGGTGAGCGTGCGCTCACTTCTATCGCACTACTCTTTGCTATCTCACAAGTGAACCCGCCGCCCTTTATGGTGCTCGATGAAACTGACGCCGCGCTCGATGAGGCGAATAGTCGCAAATATGGTGACATGATAGAGAATCTTGCCAAGCTATCGCAGCTGATGGTCATCACGCACAATCGCGAAACAATGAGTCGTGCCGGAACGCTCTATGGCATCACAATGGGAAGTGATGCGGTGTCAAAAGTGCTTTCAATCTCCTTTGAAGACGCCCAAGCCGTAGCCAAGTAACTTTCACTATAGTAAACCTGATAGTTAATTTCACATGTATTCACATGAAGAGATGCGGACGATACTCCAGAACCGGATAAAAAATTT
>JAYTVK010000093.1:0-3887 GCA_043744595.1 Candidatus Lloydbacteria bacterium | reverse complement strand
AGGGTTTATAAAATGCAGTCTTCGAAACTCGAAGTTGCTTTGCCCAATAGGATATTTCTTTATCCGGATCCATATCTGCATATAAGTGCAGAGTGAAGTGACATTTATCCCGGTTTGCTCCGATAAGTGTGAGCCATTTTAAAAAAGAACAAACAACAGAAGGGTCTGTGTTGGCAACCGATACCTCTCCTCTTCTGCCTTTTGCGCCTTCACCCCAATAAAGAAAAAATCCTGCAACAAAAAGTTCACGAGATGAGAGTTTGCCCAGGTCTTTTGCAACACGCTGTGCCTGGAGGTGTATCCTTGCCTCACGTTTCATGCGCATTGTTTCTCGATATGCCTCGCGATTAGGAGTGTTGTTTCTTCGTAGCTCCCGAAGACGCTCAGGAGTCAGGGGGTGACCTTCAAGCCAAAGTGAGAGTGTGCTTTTACTCACAGGGATATGTTCACAGATCGTACTGTAACTCATTCCCTGTTTTCTTAATTCGATCGCTTTCTCTTTTTCTTTTTTGTATGCCATATCGAACAGTTTATATGTAGTTATATGTAACTATTATATCAGAGTTCGAAATTATTCGGAAAATCTAGGCAAAGAAAAAGGACCTTCGCAAAAGCGAGGTCCGGGTTTGTTCGACTGCAAGCAGTGGAACACTGTTAATATAGCAACTTCCTAAATATGCTGCAAGTACTTCCTGTGGATAACTAAAAACCGCCCTATTATCGGTATAGAGCGGTTTTTTAGTGCTTATTATGTGTGGATCACTTGTTCTTCTGCTCTTTCTTCTTGTGGGCTTTCTGGGATTCAGTTTCTCCCCCATCGCTTGTCACCACCTCACTTGTAACGATGACACCTGCCTCGGTCTTGGGTTCGTTCTTGAGTTCTGTCTTGGGTTCGGCAGTTTCTTCTTTCTTTTGCTCATCCTTTTTCTCTTCTTTTGTGTGAGCGACCGGAGCGATATACACTTCTTCGCCCATCTTGCGTTGCGCCTTCACACCGTGAAGGGTGAGGATCTTCTCATAGTCCTCGCGCTCTATAGTTTCGACTCGGATGAGCTCAGCTGCGATCGCGTCGAGAATATGCTTATGCTTTGTCAGGAGTTCCTGCGCGCGCTTGAGGCTTTCATTCATGATCTTCTCCACCTCCATATCTATACGCATCGCGACATCCTGAGAATAATCACGATCGATAAATCCTCCGCGTGAAATGATTCCTCCACCAGATGTTTCAAATGCGACGGGGCCGATGCCTGAAGACATGCCGTATTTCGCGACCATATCATGAGCGCGTGCGGTAGCCTTCTGCAGGTCATTAGACGGTCCAGTAGTGAGGTCGTCGAACATCATGACCTCTGCCGCGTATCCGCCAAGTGACATCACGATATCATCGAGAAATTGTTTGCGTGTGGTAAATACGCGCTCTTCAGAGGGAAGGCTGAATGTGTAACCCATTGCATGTCCGCGCGAGATGATAGAGATTTTGTGCACTGGGTTTGCGTACGGAAGCAGTGAGGCAAGAAGTGCGTGTCCGCCTTCGTGATACGCAACGATCTTCTTTTCATCTACTGTTAAGAGATGGCTGCGGCGCTCAGGACCTATCATCACCTTCTCTATCGAGCGGATAAGGTCGAACTGCGACACCTTTGTCCTGTTCTCACGCGCAGCGAGGATCGCGCCTTCGTTCATCAGGGAGTAGAGATCAGCACCGGAGAAGCCGGGTGTGCGCTCTGCAATGGTGCGCAGTACCACGTCTTCGGCAAGAGGCTTCTTTCGTGCGTGGATCTTTAAGATCTCTTCGCGATCGTTTATGTCCGGCGGGTCAAGCACAACGCGCCTGTCGAATCGTCCAGGGCGCAGGAGTGCCGGGTCGAGGACATCAGGGCGATTGGTTGCGGCCATGATAATGATCTTTTCATTCGGCTCAAAACCGTCCATTTCAACCAGGATCTGATTGAGCGTCTGTTCGCGCTCGTCATTGCCGCCTCCGACACCGTTGCCGCGCGCGCGTCCGACTGCGTCTATCTCATCGATGAAGATGATAGCGGGAGCTTCTTTCTTTACCATGCGGAAGAGGTCGCGCACACGTGATGCACCGACACCAACGAACATCTCGACGAACTCTGATCCTGAGAGGTGGAAGAACGGTACGCCCGCTTCGCCTGCGACCGCACGTGCCAAGAGAGTCTTGCCGGTGCCCGGGCCACCCATCAACATCACGCCCTTCGGTATCTGCGCTCCGATATCCAGGAATTTTTTCGGGTGCTTCAAGAACTGCACTATTTCCTGCAACTCTTCCTTCGCTTCCTTCACACCGGCGACGTCTTTGAAGGTGACGCGCTGTGCAGTGTCGTCAGGATAGATGACGCGCGCCTTGGACTGACCGAATGAGAATGCCTGCATGCCGCCCGACTGCCGCACTTGGCGCGAGAGGAACCAGATGAGTGCGATGAAGAACAAAAGCGGAATGATGAGCGGCGCGAAGGTGTACAGCCAGTAGCCAAAGCCCGTCGGGTCTTTCACTTCTATCTTGATCATGCCAAGCTCTTCAGGAGAGACACCATAATTCTTGAGTGAGTCGGTGAGCGAAGACTCGACTTCTTTTTTTGACTCTTTCTTTGAGTCGTCAGCATAGATGATGGTGAGATCGGCACCTTCGACGTCGACTTCCTTCACATGCTGTGCGCGGATATCCGTCGCAAGCTGCGAAAGCGATATGACCTCGGTCTTGGTTTTCTTTTCGGTGAAGTATCCGTAAGCAGAGACAATGAGTAAGAACACCAATAGAATGGTCAGGATATTTGAGAAGAACGAAGGAGCGGCAGGACCATCCATCTTCCCCTTCTTGTCTCCCTCATCTTTTTTTCCGCGAAATTGTGGTATTTCCATAGTAGGGACATTATACAAGAAAGCAGGGAAACGCGAAAAAGTGCGACACGTGAGGCCAATACTGGGAAAAACGCTGAAAAACTGTAGTATAGAAGTACTGGAAATTGAGATGCAATACGAAGTCCTGGACTGAGGCGATACCTGGAAGCTGTAGTAACCTACTGCTTCCAGGTTCGCAGAAGGAAGGACGAGTAGGGCGCTCAATTTACAGTACTTCATGGCGAATTTGATTGAACATAAGCGGGTAAATTTCGACTACGAACTCCTCGAGCAATTCGAAGCGGGAGTGCAGCTTTTTGGTACTGAGGTGAAATCCCTGCGCGCGCACCGCGGCAAGCTTGAGGGGGCGCATATTACCGTTCGTGGCGGCGAGGCCTTCCTTATTGGCGCTGAGATCCCGGCTTTTCAGCCTGGAAATACTGAAAAAAGCTATGAGCCGCTTCGCAATCGTAGGCTGCTTCTCAAAAAGAAAGAACTGCTTGAACTTGAGAAGGCGGAGGAAAAGAGCGGTTTGACACTAGTGCCTATTTCGATGTATAATAAAGGCCGGGTGATCAAATTGAAACTCGCCATCGCCCGTGGTAAAAAGAAAGGCGACAAACGCGAGACCATCAAAAAGCGCGAGTCACTGCGCGATATAGCGCGTGCAGTCAAAGGCGAAGTGAAACACCTGCGCGATCGACTGCAGTCATAAGAGCTCATTGATAAATTCGAACATTCAGAATTTATAAAATTATTTATTCGGACCGCTGAGTACCCTACTCGTGTTCCGAAATAATTATTTTATATGGGGATGAAATGTTTCGACAGAAAGAGTGTTTGGACTGTGTGCGTGCCGAGCATGATTGTAAGCTCGTAAATCTCGCGATCAACCTGAAAGTGCCAACAAAAGCACCGCTAAGATCGCTTCTCCGTATTTCGGAGCAAAGGATTTTGCATTCGCATACGCTTAAGTAGCGACGTGTCCCCCGATGACTCCCGATGGGCGGAAGGACATGTCATAT
>JAYTVK010000092.1:0-14259 GCA_043744595.1 Candidatus Lloydbacteria bacterium | reverse complement strand
TTAGTAGTCCGGGATTACAGGTCTATACCTTCACCTTCGGCTGATTCAAGTAAATTTGGCCGCCTACTCGTCCTTCCCTCGGTGAACTTGGTCGTCCTACGCAGCGTAGGCCTTCCAAGTATCACCTCGGTCCAGGACTTCGTAATCGACTCAAATTTACTTGAATCAGTTTCTTTCACGCCTCGTAGACATCACTTCCTCGTGTTTTCAAACTTCACTCAGACCTGAAAGCCATAGGATTTCGCACTCCACAGTGAAAGATCGATATCGGGACTCGACGAGCGTAGGCTCACTGTTCTATAATCTACCCATATGTTACCAAACTCAAAAAAAGGGCGATTATGGATCATCGGCGGATTATTGGCAGTGGCGGTCGCAGCATTCTTCTTCGTGAAGGGGACAGCGGCAAAAGTCATCTTAGGAGTGGTCATTGCAACCCTGCTTGCCGCATTTGGCATGGAAGCGACCAATCATGACTACGATGTAAAGAAAGCGATAGAAACGCACTCCCTCTCAGCAGCAAAGATAGAGCGTGATCCGCAGGGCAATGTCATGAATGTTGATGCATTCTGCAACGCACAAGAAGCTGACTACAACTGCTCGGACTTCAAGACTCAGCCTGAGGCACAGAGCGTCTATGACAGGTGTAAGACACTCGGCAAGAATATGGATGTTTACGGACTCGACGGCAATAAGAACGGCATCGTCTGCGAAAGTTTGCCCAAAGGTGCGAAGTAGCAGAAGGCAGCACCAAACATCGGACACGGTCATGCGATCGAGCATAAATTTTAGCCCAAATAATAACTCACAACACATATGAGCGACAAGATCATCGACATCGAAGGTATCGGAGCAGTCTACAAAGAAAAGCTTCACAAAGAAGGGATCACTACTACCGACGAATTACTCCATGAGTGTGGTGCTGCCACAGGACGCAAGCACATGTCAGAGAAGATCGGAGTCAGCGAGAAGGTGATCCTTGAGTGGGTCAATCGCGCAGACCTCATGCGTATCTCCGGAGTCGGCGAGGAGTACTCAGATCTCCTTGAGCAGGCAGGTGTCGATACCGTCAAAGAGCTCGCAACCCGCAATGCGGAGAATCTTGCTGACAAAATGAAAGAAGTGAATGGAGACAATAAATTCACAAAGACCACTCCGTCTGAAGCAGTGGTCGAGAAGTGGATCGCGCATGCTAAGACACTTGTTCCCAAGGTTACTTACTAACGCTACTAACCCACTACTTTTTATGGATACCAATGATATTGCAAATGAAACAAAAGCACTTGCTGATAAAGCAAAGGCACTCGCAGATACTGATGTAGGCAAGGAGATAGTGCATACCGTATCAAACATGGCGCACGAAAAGCTCACTGAAGTGAAGCATGCCGCATCCGCAAGCGGACTCGGCGGACTCGTCGACCTCGCGGTCAATCTTGCAGAGCAGAAGACTGGCATGGATCTTGATGGCGACAATGATATCGGGAAGTAAAAACTTCCAAATTTGACGCATTTCTTCGTTGCGTTCAGTCGTGGAACCCATCAATGTATATGAATACATCTTGGGATACCACTTCTTCCGCGCCTCGAACTGCATCCAAATTGTGAAAGTTTTAATACTTCCTATTGTGTGAATAGAACGCAGGAAATGATATTGTGAACATGAGGATGCACTTGTCTTCTTGTGCACCAGTCAACTTCATTCAACTACAGGTATAAGTATGAAAAGAAAAGAATTTATTCTGGCGGTGATCATAAGTTTGTCAGTCATAATCTCAACATACGTTTTCAGTGTGCGAGAGCAGAAACAAGAACAGGAAAACGCGAAGCTCGCTGTAAATCCTTGGGATGTAGAGCGAGGCAAGGGACTCTTGTTGCCGACTAAAGATTCGATTGCAAAAGGGTATACGAAAGATGACCAATACGACGGTTTCGGGAGTAATCGAGGTTGTTTCGGGTCTATGTATTGGAAACATAGTGATGATAGGTGGTATTGTTTCAGATTCTTGAGAAGCGGTTTTATTGGAGAAATCCAATTCGAAGAAATTCATCGAGGTAATGGTCCCATAAATACAGATCAGTTTAAGATTGGTACAGCTCTGAATTATTTAAATCAGAAACAAATTGGCTATACCATAAGAAAATTCGAATACAATAACTCTGAGGGTGTTTTACTAAGCTATAAAGAAAATTCAACTGATGTTCACCAAACGAAGGATAATGAGTATTCGAATCTTTACTGGAGTGATTCAGATAATTATCTAACGATCAAACTTACAGAAATTGCTGGCGACACGTCTACGCCGCTGCAAGTAATTGATCTGTTGCGAACATTGAGACGCTCAAACGGGAAAAAACTTGATGCCCTTGAGGAAAGTACCAGTTCTCCGTTTTTTACAGGAGAGCCTGTTGCGAATTGATATCAATTTACAAACGGTAAATAAGCTCGAATCATAAGATTTGGATGCAATGCGAAGTCGTGGACAGAGGAGGTGTTTGAGAAGCTGTAGTCTCCTACTGCTTCCAAACCCGTCGAGGGAAGGGCAAGCAGTGCGCCAAATATGATGATTCTCTAAATATATGACACAAAATAATATAGCAGTGTTTGGAGGAGGCTGTTTCTGGTGCACCGAGGCAGTATTCAAAATGATGAAAGGAGTCACTGCGGTGATGCCTGGCTACGCGGGCGGGACGAAAGAGAATCCCACTTACGAACAAGTTTCCGGCGGGATGACCGGACACGCTGAGGTGATACACATTGAGTATGACCCGAGCGAAGCCGCTTATCGCGACCTCATGACGGTCTTCTTTGGCTCGCATGACCCTACCACCAAGAATCGTCAGGGTGCGGATGTCGGCACCCAGTATCGCTCGATCATCCTCACCACCACCTTTGAGCAGCTACAAGAAGCGGAGGCTTTCATCAAAGAGCTCAATGACTCAAGCGAATTCGGGGATCCTATCGTGACCGAAGTGATACCGCTCGAGAAATTCTATCCGGCGGAGAATTACCACCAGGACTACTATGCAAAGAATCCCAACCAGGGGTACTGCGAAATAGTCATCAATCCAAAGCTTGAAAAGGTCAAAAAGAAGTTTGCGGAATTACTGAATGATGAGAGCAAGCAGAAGTAGTCGGCAGAAAAAATATAAGTGATATAATTAAGGGATGAAAACGCATAGTATACTCGCGTTGATCATATGCGTACTTGCGCTTGCAATAGCTATTTTATCGGCGTTGTTCTATCTTCTGGTCCCCGCCAATGTACCGCAGGTCCCTCAAGTTCCAAGAATATCCGCACTGCCCGAGCCGGTGCGTCCTGTGGTGATAGAAGAAGAAACATTCACCGACCCGGAGGGCCGCTACTCCTTTGTATTGCCGCAAAACATCATTGCGAGCACCAGTGTGACAGGCCAAGATGTTAGTTTGACCTTTAAGAACGCAGATCTAAGTTCAACCAGATCGACCAGTTCGCCAAGTATGTGGATCGGGTATCGTGCAAGCACCACACACGGAGTACCGGAGCAATTCTTGGGAAGAAAATTCGGTTTCACTGTGAGTACAACTTCCGTCGACGGTATTGTCGCCTCAAGATATATGTCCACCACAAGCAGGGCCGCAAGCGTGATCATCGTTGTCCCGCTTAAGGATGGACTTCTTCAAATAGGCGATACAAATGGAGAGTTCCAGAAGGATAGTATCTTTGACCAGATCATTACATCAATAAACATACTCAAAAAATAATATGAATGAAGAAGAGATCAAGAAGAAACTGACCGCCGAGGAGTATCATGTACTGCGCGAGAAGGGGACTGAGGCGCCGGGCTCGGGGAAATATCTACATGAAAAAGCTGCAGGGACTTATATGTGTAAAGTGTGCAGCAACCCACTCTTCGCCTCGGATGCAAAATTCGACTCTGGCACAGGCTGGCCGTCATTTGACCAGGCACTTCCAGGTGCGACCAAGCTTGAACATGATGAGAAGTACGGCATGAACCGCACCGAGGTACTCTGTGCAAAATGCGATTCACATCTCGGACATGTGTTCGATGATGGTCCTGAGACGACCGGCAAAAGATATTGCATGAATTCCGTTTGCCTCGACTTAGAGAAAAAATAGCCTGCACCTGTCCCGATGGAAGTAGGAACAGCCGCTGTTCCGCAACTTCCATCGGGATGAACTCGGTGTGTTTAGATTTGGAGGAGAAGAAGTGAAAAGTGATAAAAAAAGACCACCTTGGATGGCGGTCTTTTTTTACTTACTCAAACTACTAATTTGCGGTAGTGCTCGCAGTCGTTGTCGCAGGTGGTGGAATGACCGGAGGAGTGGTACTACTCCAAGCGTGGTCATCATTTTCTCGGTGGCATAGCTTGCCCGTCATCGGATCAAACTTTGTTGTGCACGAAGTATTTGGAGTTCCGGTTCCCATCATAAAAGGAGGGAATGCATTTGAGTGCTCACATCCTGATGCGGACGCACTTGTCATGCATGGCACGGGCATGGTCGATGAGCCCATCTTTCCATCGTCGCCCTTACCATCGCCCATCATCATTCCCATCCCTTCACCGCAGTGCTTCTCGTGATGCTTACGTGAGAGTTCCCCGAAGTAGCCGCTCGGATTAATTCCGCCGTCCTTCTGGAATTTCACTACAGCTTCTTTGGTCATTTTTCCGAAGTAGCCTGTTGATGATGCATTTAAGAACCCCTTCTCATGGAGCATCTCTTGTAATTCCTTCACATCTTCGCCGCGCGCGCCTAGGGCGAGTCCGCGTCCAAACTTCACGCAGGTCGATGATCCCATCATGCTACTACTTGTAGCCATCATGATATCGCGCATACCGTGCATTTCCATCATTGTGGTGGTCGCGCCACCCATCATCATCATATTGCCGCGCATCATCGGAGGCTTGTTATCCTCTGCATGGGCAACGCTCGCCAAAGCGAGGCTTCCGAGCACTACTGCGTAAATTATTTTTTTCATGTTATTCATTATAGAGAAAATATCAGGTACCACAAGTACTCAAGGGAGGTTTGGAGTTGTGGGACAAATGCTGATAGACTGGGGATATGGAACCGGGAATAGATCAAGACACGCAGATACTCCTACAGTTCGCTGAAGAAGAGGCGCTGGTGCGTACTATCTGGGCACTCACACCCGAGCAGAAGAAGTCGCACCTCTTTAAGCAGCTCGGCGAGCAGCGCTATCTCTCGGCACTGCGCGCAGGAGGGATCGCAAATGCCGAGATGACCCGCGCTGCATTCAAGATGGATCCATATTTCTTGAAGTCAAAAGTGGTGACCGATGCGGCGCGCGTCGGACTGCATTTCCAAGTTGAGCGCGGACATCTTGAAGTTGCAAAGAAGATCAAAGACACCATGCATTTCGACGACGAGACACTTCCGGAGGATCTCAGTGCAACCCGCGAAAATAAGCATGCCTAAGTCGGAACATAGGCTTCATGTCCTCCACTGCCATACCACCGCCTCAGACGGTGTCCTTTCGCATGAGGAAGTAATCGCAGAAGCCGCGAAGTACGACATCGGTACCATCGCATTCACCGATCATGACACACTGATAGACCCGGAACTTTTTGAGAAACTTAAAAGTGCGCGCGGCGATATCGATATCATCTCCGGCATTGAAGTGTCGGCGAATTATGTGAAAGAAGTCGAAGGGGAGATCTCACTCTTCCACATCATTGGACTTTTTGTTGATCCGACGAACATTGCTTTCAAAGAGTATTGTGAGAATGCTAAAGCGAAACGGCTTGAGCGCTCGACCCGGGTAGTAAAAAATTTAAATGATATCGGCTTCAGACTCACCGTCGAAGAAGTGCTCGCGCAGTCAGAAGATGGCAACATCGGTAGACCGCATATCGTGCGTGCGCTCCTCCAGCACCCGGAGAATCTCGCACATATCGAATCGCTATTGCTTGAATTCAAGGCAGCGAGTGAAAATGATGCTTCCTTGCGCGAGGCATATGAAGCAACTGCCTCCGCTGATGCATGGGGGAGAGTGTTTGGATTGGTCCTGACTGATAGGGCATTTAAGAAAGGTATCTATGTGCCGTACTTGCATCGCCTCTCCATGGATGAAGCAGTAGCGCTCATCCGCGGTGCCGGTGGCATCGCAATACTCGCGCACTGGAGCTACATCAAGAACAAACTCACACCTGAGATCTTGAAAAAAATTGCAAGCGAAGGTAGGCTCGACGGCATCGAGAATGCCTACGCATTCGTGAGTCCTGAATACAACGACGATCGCGCGGCGGATTTTTCCAAAGATCGAGAGTATGTCAAAGAGTTGAATGCAGCATTCCATCTTGCACCCGGAGGAGGAGGCGACCTGCACAAGCCGGAAGACTTCGCGCGATTGACAGACCCTATCAATGTGCTGATGGCAGACGAGACGCGCAGTTTTATCACCGAGATCAAAAACATCTTTCCCGACCACTCACTCGCCTGGTCGACACTCACTCGCTAAGCTATTAAGATATGTGGAAACTTATGCTGACCGAGCACTACAAAGGCAAGAGCGGGGTCGAATACATCTTCGAGTATCATGATGCGGAGAGTTTTGATGAGCTCGACCCGTCACTCGTGCGTCAGGCGTACGGAGTACTGTTTGTCGGAGATGAGATCGTGATCGGATTTGGGGGAAACAAAAAAGCCTGGGGGCTTATAGGCGGCACTGTCGAAAAAGGGGAGACATATGTAGAGACACTGCATCGCGAGATACAGGAAGAATCGAATATGGAGGTGATGAGCGAGCGTCCGATCGGCTATCAGAAAGTCACCGATACACGCGACGATTCATTTTTCTATCAACTGCGTTATGTGTGCAAAGGGAAGCCGTACGGACCCTTCACTCTCGATCCTGCGGGCGGTGTGACCGAGATCAAACTCATCGATCCAAAAAACTACAAAGAATATTTCGACTGGGGCAAGATAGGGGAAAGAATCATCCAAAGGGCGCTGGAACTCAAAGACAGCATTTGATCGTCCTTGATCTCATGCACCACTTGCCACAAGTCCACAGATGACATAATTTGAAACTAGACCAACATTGAAGGAGCAGACATGACTCAGAGCGAATCCACGTCGAGTGCCGAGTACCTGCGGTACCTCGAGCTCTCACGCATGCTTGGTATGAAGACCATGCTGCTCATCGAGGGCTCGACCGACGACACCATCGAAGTGCACCTCAAGAGGTGTACGCCTGGAGAAGAGCCGCTCATCCGAGAGGCGTACGAGATCTACAAGAAATGGCAGCATGACGACGACTCAGACATCACTTGGCATCCGGTCTGAATGAAATGAAGGGCGCCGCATCCGCAGCGCCCTTTCTATTGCAATCATGAATAGGGTTCGGTAGTGTGTATCTATCACCTCAACCAAGGAGAAAGTGTGATGACTGCTCTTCAGCAACCTGAGACGTACTACGATGTCGCGCGTCACCTCGACACGGCGACGACCGCTCGTATCCGTTCGTCACGCGAGCTTCCCACCGATTGGAAGGACAACGCCAAGCTCAAGCTTGCCCACGGCCTCTACTGGGAAGAGCATGACGCCGAGCTCTTGGCCGCCGGCCGAGTCGCGCAGCATCACCGCGAGTCCGGCATCGCATGCGCGCTCCAGGAAGAGCCGCTCGCGCAGCACGTTGCGCACCACCCGGTCTGATCTGACCCCACAAGAGCAGCACGCGCCCTCCCTTCGGGGAAGGCGTTTTTTTCTCCTCAATTTTCAGATAAATAGAGATATTTCCCAAATACCCATATTCCTGCGTCCCCAGGCTATCCACAGGATTATCCCCATCCACAGTCGGCCGGGTTGACTCTCATTGTGGCTTCATTTATACTGTTTTAACTTACGTTACTGATTGAGTCTTGGCAGAAAACCGTAGAGTAGCAAGCTAAAATCGTCTAACATCACAGATGTTGCGGTACAACATTTAGCAAATTCGGAGGAAAATATGCACGACCTATAACTAGGCCCGTGTTTCTGTGCTCGTTAGCACTTCCATATTTGGCAAATTTCTTTGTTGCCCACGCTTTCAGTCGGACAATGTAGGAGACTACATTTTACCGACACGAAAGCCTGGTCGCCTCGAACTTTGCGCAAATCTGAAAGTGCTAAAAATTTTGTGTAACTGAAGCCGTTGGCTACTCGCAATATCCCACATGTCCGCGAGACCATCCAAACTCTTCAGTTCTACAGAATCGCATTTCCTATTGTTCCTACAGCGTTGATGTTGCGGCACATCATACGCGCATCGGTTCGTTGTTTTCTTTTTAGTCTATTTATTAACGGGAGAAGTTAATTTTAATTATTCTTATGGAGGCAATAAAGAAGAAGTTTTTCGGCCACTACAAGGAACCGCTTTCAGTAGCGCCAAACCTTGTGGAGATGCAGAAGAAGTCTTACGACTGGCTCGTCGCATACGGACTTGCAGAAGTATTCAAGGAGTTTTCGCCGATACGCGATTACTCGGGAAAGAAGTTTGAACTCGAGTTCGCAGGATTCGAGCTCGCGGAGCCTCGCTTCGACGAGCATTTCGCGCGCGAGAACAAACTCTCATTCGAGACCCCGCTGCGCGCGCGTGTGAAGCTCACCAACAAGACACTCGGTGTCGTGAAGGAGCAAGAGATCTTCATGGCGGATTTTCCTATCGCAACTGACCGCGGTACTTTCATCGTCAACGGTGTGGAGCGCGTCGTGGTCCCTCAGCTTGCTCGCTCATTCGGTATCTTCTTCACTGCACAGGAGCTCAAGGCTGGTCGCTTCTTCGGAGCAAAGGTCATTCCTTCACGCGGTGCATGGATAGAGATAGAGACCGACGCCGACGAGGTGGTGTGGGTGAAGATAGACCGCAAACGCAAGTTCCCGATCACCTCACTCCTGCGCGTATTCGGACAGGCAACTGATGCGGATATTTTGAAGGCCTTCACCGGCGATGAGGACGGCAAGCGCTATGTCGAGAAGACACTCGCAAAGGATCCCGCAAAGTCACTCGATGAATCATATGTCGAAGTCTACAAGAGACTGCGCGACGGTGATGTCACCACGACTCAGAATGCGCGTGAACTCATCGATGCAATGTTCGCTCGCGAGCGCTATGACCTTTCCCCGGTCGGACGCTTCCGCTTCAACGCACGCTTCGGCAAGCCAATGGATGCAAAAGCACTCGAGGCTCGCACGCTGACCTACCAAGATCTCATCTCTACTGTTTCACACGTCGCAAAGCTCAATCATATGAAGGGTGCGGTCGAAGATGATATCGACCACCTCGGTTCTCGCCGTGTCCGCTACGTCGGAGAAATGCTTCAGGCAAAACTCCGCGTCGGTATGACCCAGATGAAGCGCAACATTCAGGACCGCATGTCGACCGTGGAGTCTGACACCATCCTTCCTATCAACTTCGTTTCACCACGACCGCTTCAGGCACGCCTCAAAGAATTCTTCACCACCAACCAGCTCTCGCAGCTCATGAGTCAGAAGAACGTACTCGATGAAGTCGAGCACCTCCGCACATGCAGCGCGATGGGTCCCGGCGGACTCACCAAGGAGCGCGCAGGACTCGAGGTCCGCGATGTGCATCCTTCGCACTACGGCCGCCTCTGCCCGATCCATACTCCGGAAGGACCGAACATCGGTCTGGTGCTTCGCCTTGCATCATACGCACGCGTCAATAATTTTGGCGTGATCGAAACTCCGTACGTCAAAGTCGAGGACGGTAAGATCACCGGCAAAATAGATTTCTTGAACGCACTCGAGGAAGAGCGCTTTGTCATCGCGCACGCTGCCATCAGCTACGACGATAAGGGTCAGATCACCACTCCAAAGGTTGAGGCGCGCATCGCCGGCAACCCGGGACTCTTTGACCGCGACAAGATTCAGTACATCGACGTTGCCACCAATCAGGCATTCTCAACCGCTACTTCATCGATTCCGTTCCTCGAACACAATGATGCCAACCGCGCACTCATGGGTTCGAACATGCAACGCCAGGCGACTCCGTGCATCATCCCGATGGCACCTATCGTCGCGACCGGTATGGAAAAGCAGATCGCATGCGACTCAGGACGTGTGATCATCGCAGAGAGTGACGGCACCATCAAGGAAGTCGACGCACGTCACATCATCTTCAAAGCAAACAACGGCAATGAGAAAGAGTACAAGCTCATCAACTTTGTGATGACCAACGATGCGACCGTCTTCCATCAACGCCCAATCGTCAACGTCGGCGACAAGGTGAAGAAGGGTGACGTGCTCGCAGATACTTCGACCTCAGACCGCGGAGAGATGGCACTCGGCCAAAATCTCCTCGTCGCATTCATGTCATGGGGCGGTGCAAACTACGAAGACGCCATCATCCTCTCTGAGCGCCTCGTACGCGAGAGCATCCTTACATCAATTCATATCGAAAAATTCGTCGTCAACGTGCGCGACACCAAACTAGGACCCGAAATTACCACCCCTGATATCCCCAATGTCGGTGAAGCAAAGCTCAAGGATCTCGATCACGAAGGTATCGTCCGCATCGGTGCAGAAGTACGCCCCGGTGATATTCTTGTCGGCAAGATCACTCCGAAGGGTGAAGCACAGCTCACTCCAGAAGAGCGCCTCTTGCGCAGTATCTTCGGCGAGAAGGCACGCGACGTGAAGGACACATCGCTGCGCATGGAACACGGCAAGCGCGGTCGCATCATCGGCATCAAAGTCTTCACCCGCGAGAAGGGCGACAACCTCGAGTCGGGCATCATCAAGCGTGTCTATATAGAGGTCGCTCAGCTCCGCAATATTTCGGTCGGAGACAAGCTCGCAGGACGCCATGGTAACAAGGGAGTCATCTCGCGCATCCTTCCTATCGAAGAGATGCCATACATGGCGGACGGCACCCCTGTCGACGTCATCCTCACACCGCTCGGAGTCCCATCGCGTATGAACCTCGGACAGATCTTCGAGCTCCATCTCGGACTCGCGGCAAATGCGCACGGCTATCAGGCTATTACCCCGCCGTTCCTCGGCGTTACAGAGGAGGAGATCCGCGCAGAGCTCAAATCAGCAGGCTTTAGCGAAGACGGCAAGATGAAACTGTTCGACGGCCGCACGGGCGAAGCGTTCGAGCAGGAAATTTCCGTCGGTTACATGTACATACTCAAGCTGCATCACATGGTGGAAGACAAGATCCACATGCGCTCCATCGGCCCGTACTCGCTCATCACCCAGCAGCCGCTTGGAGGTAAGGCGCAAGGCGGAGGTCAGCGTTTCGGTGAAATGGAAGTCTGGGCACTCCAGGGATACGGCGCGGCGCACATCCTTCGCGAAATGCTCACCATCAAGTCTGATGATATCCTCGGTCGCTCTGCCGCCTTCGACGCTATCGTGAAGGGAAGGACCATCCGCGAGCCGAACCTTCCTGCAACTTTCCACGTCTTGTTAAATTCATTGCGAGGTCTGGCACTGGATATCGATCTTATGCGCGAAGAGCGCGAAGAGCCGGTTTAATTTCTCTTATCAATTAAACCATCAACACTATGAACAAAAACCCAATCACAGATTTCAACGCAATCGGCATTAGGCTCGCATCACCTGAGCGCATGAAGGAATGGTCATACGGCGAGGTCACCAAGCCTGAGACCATCAACTATAGAACCCAGCGCTCCGAGCGCGGTGGACTCTTCGACGAAAGAATATTCGGACCAGAAAAAGACTTCGAGTGCTACTGCGGTAAGTATCGCGGTATCCGCTTCAAGGGCATCATCTGCGAGAAGTGTGGAGTCGAGATCACTCGCGCCATCGTCCGCCGTGAGCGCATGGGCCACATCGAGCTCGCAGCACCGGTCTCGCACATCTGGTTCTTGCGCGGTATCCCTTCACGTATCGGACTCCTCCTCAATCTCCCTGTCGCTGAACTCGAGAAGGTCATCTACTTCGCCGCTTACGTCATCACTACGGTGAACGAAGGGGAGAAGGAAGCGCTCCTCAAGCAACTCGACCAGGAATACAAGTCCAAGGTGAAGTCGCTCGAAGCGAAGGGCGCCAAGGACAAGATGAAAGAGCTCCTCACTGCAGCCAAGAAAGAGATCGATTCCATCAAGGTCGGAATGATCCTCGATGAAATGACCTATCACAAGTACTCACTCAAGTACTCGTCCGCATTCGAAGCCGGCATCGGCGCCGAAGCAGTGTTCGAGATGTTCAAGAAGATAGACATGAACAAGCTCGAGAAGCATCTCGAGACCGCACTTGAGAAGGCGGGAGCTGTGGAAAGAGCTAAGTTGTATAAACGATTAGCACTCACTCGCGCCATGCTCCGCTCCGGAGTTCGCCCCGAGTGGATGTTCCTCACGGTCGTGCCTATCATTCCTCCGGGACTGCGTCCGATGGTCGCACTCGAAGGAGGCCGCCACGCGACATCCGACGTCAACGATCTTTATCGCCGCGTCATCAACCGCAACAACCGCCTGCGCAAGCTCGTCGAAATCGACGCGCCTGAAGTCATTCTCCGCAACGAGAAGCGCATCTTGCAGGAAGCAGTCGACGCACTCATCGACAACTCTATTCGACATGGTTCGACCAGTGCAGCGATGAGCCAGACCCAGCGCCGCCAGCTTAAGTCACTTGCAGATACCCTCAAGGGCAAGCAAGGTCTCTTCCGTCAGAACCTCCTCGGTAAGCGTGTCGACTATTCAGGTCGCTCGGTCATCGTCGTCGGTCCTGACTTAAAGCTCAACCAGTGCGGACTTCCAAAGCACATGGCGCTCGAACTCTTCCGTCCATTCGTCATCGCAAAGCTTCTCGAGCAAGGTCTCGCATTCAATATTCGCGGTGCCAACCGTCTCATCGACGAAGGTATCCCTGAAGTCTGGGCAAACCTCGAAGACGTTATTAAGGGCAAGTTCGTTCTCCTGAACCGCGCACCGACACTCCACCGCCTCGGTATCCAGGCATTCAATCCGACACTTATCGAAGGCAATGCTATTCAGGTCCACCCGCTCGTCTGTTCAGCGTTCAACGCAGACTTCGACGGAGATCAGATGGCCGTCCACGTTCCGCTTTCGGATCAGGCGCAGGCAGAAGCTCGCGAGCTGATGGCTGCAAACAAGAATCTTCTCAAGCCTGGTTCCGGCGATCCTGTGGTGAACCCTGGCCTCGACATCGTGCTCGGTTGCTACTGGATGACCAAGATAGTGGAAGGCGAGAAGGGCGAAGGCAAGATCTTCGCAACTCCGAACGCCGCTATCACCGCATACGACTTCGGCGTCGTCGGCTTCCGCTCCAAGATAAAGGTCATGGGCACGGATACCCCGAAGTACAAGGTCTACGAAGGTAAGCCATTTGAGACTACCGTCGGCCGCCTCCTGTTCAATTCGATCCTGCCAAACGACTTCCCATTCGTGAACAAAGAAGTCACAAAGAAAGACCTCGGCAACATGGTCGACGATCTCATCACCCGCTACGGTATCGACGGCACTCCGGTTGTCCTCGACAAAATCAAGGCATTCGGTTACCGCTACGTCACCAAGTCAGGTATCACCTGGTCACTCTCCGACGTGAAGGTCCCTGAAGAGAAGGGCGAGATTGTAAAAGTCGCTCGCGCCAAGGAAGCAGAGATAGCAGCGCAGTGGCAGGAAGGTCTTCTTTCATCCGATGAGAAGTACGACAAAGTGATCGAGATCTGGAAGAAGGTTGAAATAGATATCGAGAAGTGCGTTCCAAAAGGACTCCCAAAGAACGGCCCGGTCATGGACATGCTCGCATCAGGTGCGCGCGGTTCCATCAAGCAGGTCACCAAGATGGTCGGCATCAAGGGACTCACACAGGGTCCAAGCGGCCGCGTCATCGACTTCCCGATGGTACCGTCCCTCAAGGAAGGACTCTCACCACTCGAATACTTCATCTCAACTCACGGTTCGCGTAAGGGTCTCACCGACACCGCGCTCAACACCGCAAAGGCAGGTTACCTTACCCGCCGTCTGGTAGATGTCTCACAAGATGTGGTTGTCATCGAAGAAGACTGTGGTGAGAAGGAAGGCATCCGCCTCACTCCTGAGAACGCATCAGGCATCGACATCACTCTTGGTCGCTCGACCCGCGGACGCGTCCTCGCAAAGGATGTCATCGGCGCCGACGGCAAGGTGATCTTCAAGAAGAATGCGCTCCTCGGTCGCGATGAGGCACATCTCGTCGAGTCACAGGGCGCAGTCGAAGCATTCGTTCGCTCACCGCTTACCTGTAAGACGCTTCGTGGAGTCTG
>JAYTVK010000091.1:0-4032 GCA_043744595.1 Candidatus Lloydbacteria bacterium | reverse complement strand
ACCGCCCAGTAGCGATAGAACAGGAGCTTCACTGCTTCGGTGAAGATGAAATACAAGACAACAAGAAGCGCGGCCATGCCCCATTGTCCTGCAGTGGGAACAACAAACCCGAACAGTGCTCTCATAGAAGGAATGAGAGGCAGTGCGACCGTGATCACCATTGCGCCGAGGGTAAGCCAGAGCACGGTGGCACTTGGGAACTTTGCTTTCCAGAACGGCAGCGCGGTGCGGATAGAGAAGAGCAAAATAAGCTCGGTGAGAATACTACCGATGAACCACATCGTCTGCAGTGCCTTTTCTCCTTGATGCATGAAGTACCCGAAGAATGCGAAATCAAACAGCGTACTCACTACTCCAAGCACAATGGCAATGGCGGTGATCTCGCCAATGTTGTATCCGCGCGGCTTTTCAAGCTCGTAGTCATCCACCGTATCAGTGGCAATAGAGATCATCGGGAAATCAGACAGAAGGTTAAGCAGGAGAACTTGAATGGGCAGCATAGGGAGGTACGAAATGAACAGCGACGAGAATGCGAGCGCATAGAAGTTGCCGAAGTTCGAGGTCAGTGTTGCACGGATATACTTCATCGAATTCGCGAAAATTGTTCTCCCCTCCTTGATACCGTCGACGATCACACCGAGTGACGGATTGAGCAAAATGATATCCGATGCATCCTGTGCAATATCAGATGCTCCCTCTACTGCGAGTCCGACATGTGCCATCTTGAGTGCGGGCGCGTCATTGAATCCTTCACCAAGGAACCCGACGAGATTCTTCTCCTCCAGTTTCTTGATGATCTCAAACTTTTGCACCGGAGTGGTGCGCGCGAATACGCTGTACTCCATCACTGCCACCGCTTGCTCTACCGCCGACATGCGCGCGAATTCGTCACCGAGGAGTACGTGCGTGGGATCAGTGAGGATGCCCGCTTCATACCCTACCCATCCTGCGACCTCCTTGCTGTCTCCGGTGATTATTTTCACCATCACACCGAGCTTGCGTGCATTCTCGACCGCACTCTTTGTGCTTGCCTTCAAGGGGTCAGAGAAAGACACCATGCCGATACAGTTGAACCCAGATGTGTCATCGGGGTTTATCTGGGTCGTATCATTTCCCACTTCTTTGAATGAGACTGCGAGAATTCTTCTTCCTTTCTTGCCTTCATCTTTGCCCCATGCGAGCTGGTGCACATGCTCTCCTTCATTACACAACACCTCGGGAGCGCCGCGCACAACGATGAGGCGTTTGCCGTCTATTTCTACCAGTACACTTTCTTTTCTGCGGGTCGGGTCGAACGGTACTTCGTCGAGACGATGCAGTGAGGCAAGACTCTCAGCAATATGTGCATCATCGGCGTTCTTGAGTGCGATATCAAATACGCTATTCTGGACACTTGAAGCGTCCGGTGCCGAGAGTGGTGCCATGAGCGCGTAGCGCAGCAGCTCATTTCTTTCTCCGTATATCTCTCCGACAGAAAGTTTGTTTTCTGTGATCGTTCCGGTCTTGTCTGTAGCAAGAATATTGATACTGCCAAGATCTTCGATCGCCGAAAGTCTGCGCGGTACCACATGCATCTGAGCCAATCGAAGAGCGCCGCGTGAGAGCGAGATGGTCGTGACAAGCGGTAGCGCCTCAGGGATAGCCGAGACCGTGAGCGCGATAGAGAACAAAAGGAAGTTACCTAAGCTGACGCCGTCTCCCTGCACGAGTGTATGGAGAAGAAATACCACCGGCACGGTCGCAAGAACTAATTTCAATATAAATTTACTAAAATGATTGACCCCCTCTTCGAAAGCGCTCGGGCTTTCTGCTTCTTGCATTTTTTCGGCGATGGTACCGACCTCGGTATTGTTACCGGTAGCAAAGATGAGCATCTCTGCCGTTCCCGAAAGGAGTGTTGTACGTGAAAATCCAATGTTGGATGCTTTGTAAATATCCTGCGGTACCTCGAGGAGTGCGGCTGCCACTTTCTCGACCGGGATGGTCTCTCCGGTCATCGGAGATTCATCGACCGTCACCGCTTCGGTGAGCACGAAATATCCGTCGGCTGGAATCATGTCACCCGCATCGAGCAGTATGATGTCGCCGGGAACAATATCTTTCACAGCAATTGTCACTTCTTTTCCATCTCTACGCACGCGTGTCTTGCGCTCAATGAAACTCTTGAGCAACTTAAGCGCATTCTCCGCACGATATTCCTGGAAGTACCCGAGAAATGCGTTAATGAGGAGGAACAGGAAGATGATGCCCGCATCCAGGTATTCCGCCAGGTAAAGTGAAAGTGCGGTCGCACCGAGGAGAAGATAGATGAAGGCAGATCTGAATTGGCGAACGAATATCTCAAAGCGCGTGATCTCCTTGCCAGTAATCTCGTTCGGTCCGAATGTCTTTCGGCGAGAGAGTACCTCAGTATCACTTAGGCCGAGCGCGGTGGCACCGAGTGCGGCGAGTGCGCCTTCTCTATCCTTGACCGCAATGTCCTTCGAAGTTATTCGTGTGATTTCCATAAACGATGATTAAGAAACTGAAGATAAAGTGACTATTTTGCGCATGAGCCTCCAATGAGTTGACGCGAGACCTCTATCACCTTGTCGCGCGACGGCGAATACAGTATGGAGAGCGAGGTCTTGCAGTAGACCAGTACCACATCGCCCGTGAGGGCATTTCCGAAGAATGGAATATTTGCGAGCGGCTGGAGCGAGGTGATGCGCGCGACCTTGGGCTGTTCACCCTGCGGGAGCATGAGATGCTTCTCGACGGCGACGATGGTCTGTGCGACGGGATCTTCGGTGGCCACCTGGGGAGACTGAGTTTTTCCGATACTCTGCTCAAGCACACTCATCTGTCGATAAAAATGCAAGGCAAGAATGAGCGAAAGGATGGTTGCGCCTGCAAGGATGATACTCAGGCTCGACTTGAGGAGTCCTGCCCACTCAACACTGGCTTTTTTGCTGAGGTCTATTGATGCCTTCCTTCTCCCGAAAAGTTTCATATAAGGCTCAGTATACCCTTTTCAGGTATATATTTCATAGCATCCTCCCCTATTGATTTAAGGCGAAATTTACCGCACAATTTACTCATGTCGGAGCACACAAGATCCGGTCCGAGGTGGAAAATTGTAGTACTCGCCGTAAGCGTACTTGCACTTTCATGCGGCGGTTTTCTTCTTGGTCGTTATAACTTCCCTGTAAAGAATGATCCGAGCGATATTGTAAGCGACTGCAATAAGAATTATTCGCTCCTTCGCAGTGACCTTGACTGCAGCACCGCAAATGATGACGTCGCGCGCGTAAACAAGATCCAAGACTTACTCTCAACCTATATCGACCAGCAGAAAGCAGACGGCAAGGTTGTTCGCACATCGGTCTTCTTCCGCGATCTTTCATCGCGTCGCTGGGCGGCAGTTGATAAGACCGAGCAGTATGCACCAGGGTCACTCCTGAAGGTTGCGCTCGCGATCGCCTACTACAAACTTGCCGAGATACAGCCGCAGATCCTTGATCAGCAGTATGTCTATCAGCCGACAGGAAAGAGTATGAATGACATGGAAGTCTTCAAGCCAAAAGACCCACTGGTGCCAGGAAAAAGCTACAGTGTGGGACAGCTTATCGAACATATGATCATTGACTCAGACAATGAGACAACCGTGCTGCTCAATAATTCGATCGATAAGAATTTTTTTACAAAAGTACTCGTCGACCTTGGGATACATCTGCCGGAGAGTGGCGGAAGTGAGCAGAATTTCCTCGCCGTCGACGGCTATTCTTCCATCCTTCGTACACTGTACCTCGCATCCTATCTCAATATCGATAGTTCGCAGAAATTACTTTCGCTCATGGCCAAAACCTCGTTTTCTGAAGGTATCGCAGGAGGAGTGCCTGATGAAGTTTCAGTGGCACATAAATTCGGCGAACGGAAAGCACTTGACCCAAAGACCGGGGTGGAGATATCTTCAGAACTTCACGACTGCGGTATAGTCTACAAACCTGATCATCCATACATTCTCTGTGTGATGACTGAAGGCAGATCATA